>JASLMQ010000324.1 GCA_030746455.1 Candidatus Latescibacterota bacterium | reverse complement strand
CACGCAGCCGGAGTCGCTTTACCTGCTGGACAGCCTGTTCAAGAAGAAGAGCCGTGCCATGCCTTCGCTGTTCGACGACCGATTCCATTTCCAGGAGCTGCACCCGGGGCTCGACGATTACACCCTGACCGAACGGTGTTTGAACGAGCTTCACCTGCTGGGGTTTATGGTTTCAGGCAACATCCTGGACATTCTGGATCTCCATCCCGCCTCGAGGCATGCGACCCCGGCGAATGAGGTCCACCGATATGTCGGTAAAGGCACGAAGGTGTTCGGCTGGCCCGTCACCGAACGGGTCCATGCGGTTACGCACTCGCAAAAACCGATGATGTTTCTCACAATCGAAGACAAGACCGGGTGCGTGGACGTTCTCTTCTGGCCGAGAGACTACGAGCGGTATGCAGACGTGCTCTCCAGGCCGGGGCCGTATAAGATATGGGGGCAGGTCTCGGAGGATTGGGATACACATTCCGTTGCGGCCACACACGTCAAGGCGGCGGAGTGGTCTCCCAGCGAGGTGGATTTCGAGCTGGCTTCGAAGCGTCTGATGAACTCCTTCAGGGCGAATTACACCTACGATGACGTCCAGATCGTTGCCGCGGCCTGACGGGTTTTACCTGAGTTTCGCGATCGATCAATTTCCGGCGCAGGCCTTTGCGGCGTACCATCCCCCATATCAGGCGCGACCTTTCGTGGTTGTCCGGCAGGATCCGGAAAGCCACAAGAGCAGCGTCTGGGCGTGTTCGGGCCCGGCCAGGGCGCTTGGCGTTCGGCCCGGCACTGCCGTTCACATGGTCGAACGGACGCATCCCGACGTCGAGGTCGTGCCGTTCAGCGACATATGGGAACAGACGGCCCAGGCGGATCTGTCCCGGATCGTGTACACCTACACGCCCGATGTCGCTTTCGGCGAGTCCGGCATCTGCCTGATGGATCTGTCGCACATGCCGCTTTTGAGGCGGCTGGATCCGGAGCACGTCGCAGGGAAGCTGAAGGAGGAGATCGCGCTCAAGGTCAACATCTTAGAAGTCGCGTGCGGCGTATCCCGGAACCGGCTTCTCGCGAAGCTTCTGGCGGACCTGGCGAAGCCCGATGGGGTCACGGTCTGCCCTCCCGGTGAAGAGGACGAGATGCTGGGGGCCCTGGACGTGGAGCGCCTGCCGGGGTTGTCGAGGGCAACGCGGGACAAGATTCGGAAGTATGGAATTCGAACGGTGGGGCAGGTGCGTAACCTGGGCCGAGAGGCGCTGATGTGGCGGCTGGGTCGAGAGGGCGAGCTCCTCTACAGCCTGTCGAGGGGCATCGACAGCGTTATCGAGGCGCCGCTGAAGGCGGTCGCGTCGGAGACCACGCTGGAACGGGACATCAACGACCTCGAGCAGCTGCGACAGCATGTGAAGCTCACGGCGGATGCGCTGTGTTACAAGCTACAGACGCAGGGCCTTCGGGCCAAACGGCTGACCTTCATTTTGAGATATGCCGATGACAGGCGCAGCCAGAGAACCGCAACGTTTGCGTTTCCGGTCCACGAATTCACCGAGATCGGAGATGCCGCGGTACAGGTGTTCGAGGAGATCTATCAGAGGCGGATCGCCATCAAGTCGATTCGGCTGGTTGTGAAGCAGCCCCAGGTGGAATCCGGGCAGCTCAACCTGTTCGAGACAGCAGCAAAGAAGCGACAGCGGCGCCTCGATGAGGCGGTGACGCTGGTTCGCGACAAGATGGGTTTCGGCAGCATCCTGAGTGCATCGTATCTGGAAGCCACCGGTCACCCCAAAGCAAGCACCCAATCTCCCCATGAAGACGAACAGCGCACATTCGTGGAAGCCGATTTCTCCCCCTCCAGACATAACTGATACCGATTTCTGGATCGGAACCTCAGGCTACAACTTCGACGACTGGGTCGGAAGGTTCAACCCGCCGGGCGGGAAGCGCAAGTCCAACGGCCGGGTGGATCTGGAACGGCTGGAGTTCTACCAGGGCTACTTTTCGTTCGTCGAGTTGCACCACACGTTCGATCAGGCGCCCTCGCTTGCTACGTTCCAGGAGCTGGAACACTCAAGCAAGGCCTCGATGCGCTTTGCGGTACGGGTCCACAGGGACATCTCGCACAGCAAGGCGCCCGATCTCGACAGGGGCGTCGACCTGATGCGGAGCCTGATCGCGTCCGTGGGCCCCCTGGTGGAGACGGGCAAGTTCTACAGCTTTCTGATTCAGCTGGGGGAACAGATCTGCAGGAGCCAGGAGCGGCTCGACCACCTGCTGTCGGTGGCATCGGAGGCGGTCAAGCGGCGGCTGGACGTGCATATCGAATTCCGGCACACCAGCTGGCACCATATGTATCCGCTGCAGATTCTGAGGGATTACGGCATCGGGATCTGTAACTGCGAAATTCCGCCGGTCAAGCATGCCTTTCCGCTGAAGGCCTATGCGACGACCGAGAAGGGCTACATCCGATACAGCGGACGGAATCGCGAGGCGTGGCAACGCAGTGCCCGGCCGGACACCCCCGCGGAGAGGCTGGAGGAGAAGCTCGAACGATACGACTATCTCTACACGAGCGGAGAGATCGAGGCGCGAGTGGAGGGACAGCTCGAGTTGAGCCGGAAGGTGAGCGAGACGGCGATCGTGTACGCCAACTGCTGCCGGGCCAAGGGGGTGGCGAACGCGATCCAGAACATCCAGCAGCTCAAGCAGCATTTCGATTTTGCGGCGATTCTGGAGGGGGCGTAAAAACGAGGCGGAACCACAGATGAGCACCGATAGACACGGATGAGAGAAGCACACCGGGGATCCGGGCCAATCCGAAGCCATCTTGCCAGAGACTGAGGAGGGGAGGAAGGAGGGAGTCGGGGACGACGTGGGAGATACGTGAGAGTGGAGTGGTCAGGCGGCGCCGGCAGAGACCTGACGCGCAGAGCCGTCGCTGCTGAGGCGGTGGTGCTCGAGCTCGAGCTTGCGGATCTCGCTGCGCAGCTCGTCGGTCTTGTGCCTGAGGTCCTCGATGGCTTCGTCGATCTCTTCGGAGCTGATGAGGAGTCTGAACCCCGAGTACTCTCCAAGGTCGAAGAGGGTCAGCTGTTCGGTGTCGGTCGCGGCCATGCGGCGTATCCCGTGCTATTGCTCCAAAGGGCTGGGCGAACCGCTGCAGGAGGCAAGAGGCCAATCGCCCTCATCGCCCGCGCAGGGGTGAAGAAGCCCCGCGTTTTTCGACGCGGGGCTCTTCCGTGCCGGTCAAGGGGCTCTCCCCCGGGCCCCCCGAGCAGCGGACCCAATTTAGCGAGATCCACGGAGAGCGCAACCAAAAAAACGAGCCCCTTTCAGGGGGCTTCCTCCTTCTCCCTTCGCTCCAGGTCTTCCACGGCCTCGAGCTCGTCCCGCCCGTATCCCTTCCGTGCGGGATTGGCTATCCGGTAGGCCACCACACGCCCCGGTCGATCGAGGTCGTCGAGGACGATGACGATATTCGGGCCGGGGCGATCCGCCCGTCTGAACGGGTCTTTCTCGTCCATGGCACCACCCATGGCGACATTGCCTTTGAGCCCGTTGAGAAAGTCCAATTCGGCCTGCGTCCGGCCCTTGCGGCCGCGGCATGCGTTATACTCGCTCGCCGAGTCCAGGGGATGCGCTTCGCTCGCAAGCCTTGCCCTCGACCGCAATTGCTCGGGCTCGGATACGAAGCGACTTTCCCAACGGACTCCTATGGTGCGTTGCCGTGCAGGCTCTCGTAGATCACGGATGCCAGCCGGGGGCCGATGCCCTCCACCACGGCGATTTCCTCCTCGGTGGCCTCGGACATCCGCTTCTTCGAGCCGAAGTGCCTCAAGAGGGCCTGGCGCCGCTTGGGTCCCACGCCGCCGATCAAGTCCAGATCCGAGGTGAGGGTCCGCTTCGAACGCAACTTCCGGTGGTAGGTGACGGCGAACCGATGGGACTCGTCGCGCAGGCCCTGGAGCAGGCGGAGGGAGGAGGACATCTTGGGGATGTTCTGAGGCTCGGAATGTCCCGGCAGAAAGACCTCCTCCAGGCGTTTGGCCAGCCCGATGACAGGCTGCTCTTCGATGCCCAGGTCCCGCAGCGCCTTGAGGGCACTGGAGAGCTGGCCCTTGCCGCCGTCGACCAGCAGGAGGTCCGGCAAGGGCTTGTCCTCCTCGAGCAGCCGGCTGAACCGCCGGGTCACCACCTGGTTCATCATCGCATAGTCGTTCGGACCCTCGATCCGCTGGATCCGGAAATGCCGGTAGTCCTTCTTGTATGGCTGGCCGTCGACGAAGCACACGAGCGCCCCTACGGCATCAGCGCCGTGCACGTTGGATATGTCGATCGCTTCGATTCGCCTCGGGGGATGCTCCAGATGCAGATCCCTCTGGAGCGCGGCGACCGCTCCGGGGATACGGGCCTTCCGGTTCTCGCGCTTGAGGCGACGCTCCGTCAGGAGCATTGCGGCGTTGCTTTCGGCCATCGTGAGGAGCCGTTCCTTGTCTCCCCGCTGGGGGACCCGGATCTCGACGCGGCCGTCCGCACGGTCCTCCAGCCACTCGAGCACCGTCTCCTCCTCCTCGATGGCATACCGGATGTCGATCTCGCCGGGGACGAACGATGCGGCTGCGTAGTAGAGCCTCGCGAAGCTGGATGCGATCTCTTCCATGGAGGCGTGGAGCACCCCGCCAAGGAAGTAGTGTTGCCTCCCAACCAGGCGCCCTTCCCGGACCTCCATCACCACGCCGCACGCCTCGTCATCCTCCTTCACCAGCGCTAGGGTGTCCCAGTCGGAGAGGTCGTTCGATACGACCTTCTGGCGCCTGGTTACCTGGTCCAGGGCGTGGAGCCGGTCGCGATAGGACGCGGCAACCTCGAATCGCAGGTCCGCGGCGGCCTGGCTCATCCGGTCCTCGAGGGCCCTTACGATCTTGCGGTGCCTGCCGGTGAGGAACAGGATGGCCTCATCCACCAGCTGGCTGTAGTCGGCCTCGGAAATCCGGTCCTCACAGGGGCCGTCGCACCTGTTGATCTCGAAGTCCAGGCAGAGGCGCACGCTTTCAGAGGGCAGCTCGAAGTCGCAGTTCCGGATCTTGAAGAGCTTCTTCATCGTCCCGAGAGTCTGCCGCATGGACTTGACGTCGGAGTAGGGGCCCAGGTATCTCGACCCGTCGCGCTCCACGTCTCGTGTGAGGAAGATCCGTGGGAAGGGCTCCTTGGTGATCTTGATGAAGGGGTACTTCTTGTCGTCCTTCAGGTTGATGTTGTACCTGGGCTTGTGGGCCTTGATCAGGTTGGCCTCGAGGATCAGGGCCTCGACCTCGTTGTCGGTAAGGATGTACTCGACCGTCCAAACGCTCTGCACCAGGGCGCGGAACTGCACCCGGCCATCATCTGCGCCGGGCCTGAAATAGGACTTAACGCGACTCCGAAGGGACTTGGCCTTGCCGATGTAGATGATCGTGCCCTCGCGGTCTCGCATCATGTACACGCCACGCTTGATCGGGAGGTGGTCCAACACCTCCTGAAGCTGCTTCCTGGCTTCGTCTTGGTTGATCGAGCCAGGATCGTCCTTGACCTTCACGATTCCCAAGATGGGGTTCCTCGGGCCAATGGTGGCAGGGAGAGGATTGGCAGGTGCGTCGCTGTATTGAGTAAGATACCTGCATGGATTTGAGAACGCAACAGGAGGGGGCCGACGGCTGCGGCAAGACCACAGACGACGGACCCTCCTACGCGCTTGACGCGCTTCGGAGGGCAGGCGACGGACCACATCTGCCGCGATTACTCTTGACATCTGGGTTCTGTCAGACGACCATGGTCACATTGGCACTCGGGCAAGGCGGAGGGGAAGAACGTGGGTGAGCGGCAACGGAAAAACGAACGACGGCGGACCTCGAAGCTCCAGGGAAATGTTCTGGAGTTCCCCCCGGGCGGCCGGTTCAAGCGGGCAGGAAGCCGACAGACCGATCGGGGGCAGCTCAGCCTTTTTCCCGCTCAGATCCTTGCGCTGCCGGTGCTCAATCCGTACGAGCAGGCCGTGCGGTTCGACGAGGCCGGTGAGGCGGGCAAGGCGAGGGCGCTGTACCTGGAGGCGATCGGGAGCAACACCAACGCCGCAGACGCCCACTGCAACCTCGGCATACTCGAATCGAAGGACGGCCGCACAGTGGACGCGCTGGAGTGTTTCGCCCGGGCTCTGGCCGTGGACCCGGAGCACGCCGAGTCGCACTACAACATGGCCCTGGTGTACCTCCAGGAGGAGGACTACCGGCTGGCAAGACTGCATTTCGAGCTCTCCTATCGGCTCGACCCGGCGCCGCAGGCGCTCTACTGCCTCGGCGTGGCGCACGCCTTCGGCGGAGAAACGGGCTCGGCGATGGAGGTCCTGGCGCGGTACAAGGATCTTGTGACCGAAGAGGAGCGAGAGAAGGCGGATGCGCTGCTGGAGCAGTTGGAAAGACAACTGGATTAGGGCAGGAAGATGCAGAATATAGTCGGAATACCCCATTTCCCTCCTACAGACCAATCCCCTTGATGGTTCCTTCCTAGTGGCAGAATACCCCCTGCAGATCGATTGCCTGATTGGCGCGACGTATGTGGAGCGGCCGAACCAGTTCCTCGTCAGCTGCCAGCTGGACGGCGGCGTGACCGTGGACGCGTACCTTCCCAATCCCGGAAGGCTCTGGGAGCTGTTGTTCCCGGGCACGAGGCTGATACTGACTCCGACGGGATCCAGGCAGGGAGACAAGCCCAGGAAGACGCGATTCACCGTTCTGGCGCTGGAGCGGGACGGCGCCGCAATCCTGCTGCACACCCATCTGTGCAACCAGGTTGCGAGGGCCCTTCTGGATGCCGGCAGGATTCCTCCCCTGGCGGGTGCGGAGATCCTGGGTTCTGAGGTGCCGCTGGGCCGCAACCGGTTCGACTTCCTTCTGAAGAAGGACGGGCGGGAGCTCTACCTGGAGGTGAAGTCGTGCTCGCTGTTCGGCAACGGGGTGGCGATGTTCCCTGACGCGATCACGGCACGGGGAAGGAAGCACCTGGAGGAGCTGGCGGAGCTGGGCCGAAAGGGCGTGCAATCGGCGGTGCTGTTCGTGGCGCACACCCGAAACGTCGAGTGGTTCATACCCGACTACCACACCGATCTGGCGTTCAGCCGATCGTTCCTTGCTGCGCGTGAAGACGTGACGCTTCTGCCGGCGGCGGTCGAGTGGGGCGCCGATCTATCGCTTTCTCCCGAGGTGAAGATGCTTGACATCCCGTGGGCTCATCTGGACAGGGAGGTGGTGGACACGGGGAGCTATCTTCTTCTGTTCGAGCTGGGAAGAGATCGGAAGCTGGTGGGGAGTGGTGGACGTGAAGGGACTCTACGCGGCGGGCACTACGTGTACGTCGGTTCGGATATGGAAAACCTGACACGCACGATCAATCGGCATCTTCGGGGAACGGGACGGGAGGCGATCGACGAGGTCATCAAATTGGCGGACAAGGTTACCCCGCTCGCGGTTCGATCGTCCAGGAACGAGGCGTCCGAAATCTCGGGTGCCTTCGCCAGCATCTTCAGTCCGTTGACCGACGCGATCGACCCCGGGCCACGCGGTTGTCCCGCTCACCTGCTCTATAGCGCCGAGGACCCCCTGGATCGCCCCGAGTTTCACAAGGTCCTGAGCCAGTTCCGGATGAAGCATCCGACACGCAACGCGTCTGCCATCACATTCTGAAGAGCCCGGGTGTTCCCCGTATGGCGGCCTGCGCATCGAAGCGGGCCGCCTTTGCTATGCTCTCGACGATGGGGGCAACCTGCTTGTCGACGTAGTGGTCGTAGTCGATGGGACTGGTGACATGTCCCACGGGCTGGGGTCCGTCCACGGTGATGACATATCGGATCACGCCCCCGGGAGAGGGAAGCAGCCTCGCGGCCTTCACGTGAGGGGGAGAGCTCTTCGTGTACTGGTCCACGCCCTTCCGCAGGTTCTTGCGATACACGAGCTCCTCGTCCCGTTCTCCGTTCCTGATTGCGCTGACCAGGTCCCACACGTAGGACTCGATCTCTGTGGCGGGGACGTCGTGGAAGACCCGGTCGAGGACCTCCCGCTGGACGTCGTGCGCCATCTCGGTCCAGTCCCGGCGTACGGCCTCCATGCCCGTAATCTCGATCGTCTCGCCCTCCGGCTGGATGAGCAATCCGGCATACCCCTTTGCCCGGCCCCGCTCCTCAGATCCTCGTATGTGTGGGAGAAAGAACCGGGAGTAGCACTTCTCGAACTCGAGCTCGAGACGGGATTCCAGGTCATGCTCGGCCTGGACGTATCGGCCCAGCTCCTCGTTGATCCACCGGCAGAGCTTCTCTCCCTCCTCCCAGGCGGCCGCCACGGTGGTGTCTCGGTGCAGACCCGGGTCCACGAAGAGGGAGTCGGTGTCGCCGTAGACGACGCGATGGCCGTCCGTTTCGAGCAGGTCACGCGCCCACCGAAGGAAGTGGTGGCCGAAACGCGTGATGGCTCCGGCGATCATCGGGTCGGCGTAGCGGCAGGCGTTCGTCGCGAGGACGCCGTAGAACGAGTTCATCAGAATCTTGTAGGAGAACGACCCGACCTCGTCGTCTTCGCGGCGGGCCCGGTCGCGGCTCTTCCAGAATCGCTCGAGGATGGAGGGGAGAATCCCTTCCTCCCTACGGAACCGCGCGCCGTTCGGGGCCTCGATCCACTCCTGGCTCTCGCCGGACACGACCGTCGGTGCCGTGATGTGGGCTAGGGGGTCGATGTTGAACGTCCGCATCAGGGAGGGATAGAGGCTCTTGAAATCGAAGACGAGGACGTTGCTGTAGAGCCCGGGCTTCGGCACGAGGACCAGGCCTCCGGGGGAGCCGACGCTCATCGGACGATCCACTCCCAACGAGGGGGCCACCATTCCCCTGCGGCGCAGCTCGCGGGTGTAGAGCGAATCGAAGGGCGCAATGCTCCCATCGGCGCGGTCGATCGAAAGGCCAGTCAGTATCCCCCTCCGCAGGTAGAGCCGCACGAGCCCCTCCTTCTGCAGTAGGTCGGCGACGAGCCTTGAGTCTTCCAGACAGTAGTCGATGAACCGCTGGGGATCGTCCCTGTAGGTGGACAGGATGACGTCCTGCATGCCCTCTTCCTCTGCGTCCAGGGTCTTGCCGCGACCCAGAAGGGCCCGCGACACCGTATCCAGCCGGTAGTCCTCGAACCGGTGGGGCGTGGACCGCATCATGTGAAGGGCGTCGAGCACCTGCCTTCCGTGGATTCCGATCTGAGTTCCCCCCCATCGCTTGCCCGCGCGAATCCAGGACGTGTAGCTGGTTCGGCCGAGATTGAACGGCAGCCCACATTTACGCATTCGCCGCTCCAGAACGGGCAGGTCGAAGTCCACGACGTTCCACCCGGTGAGGATGTCGGGATCGATCTGCCCCACACGCTCGGCGAGGGCCAGGAGCAAGGTCTTCTCGCTCGAGTGCGACCGAACACCGTCGGGGTATGAACCCGTTCCCAGGATGTGGATCTCCTCTCCTCGGACGGACTCGTTCGAGAGGTCGAACCCAACCAGGGAGACGGCCAGGACCTCCTCTTCAGGCGAGGTCTCGATATCGAGCGCGAGCACCTTGAGGTCCGGCTCCCAGTCGGTGTCCCAGACGCGAAGCACCGGGTCCCGATAGAGGCGGCCGAACCGGCCGTCCGACGTCCATGGGCCCTGCACCTGCAGCGTCCGGCCGATCCCGTGATCGATCAGGAAGCGGATCTCGGGGTTCAGATCGGCTTCATAGGTCCGGGTGCCCCGTTCGGACAAGACCTCCGCTGTGCGCCTCAGGTCCGCTAACCGGTTGAAGCGGAGGCCGACGACCGGCTCCCCGTCCATGGTCTGGAGGGAGGTGTGCTCTATGGAGAGACCGGATGAGGACTCGACAGACCCGAGGCCCTCCCTGTCCGAAGCGCGGACGTAGAAGGCCGGCATCGCGGCATCGACGTGGAAGGCGAAGGTCTCATGCGACTCCAGTCTGCCGACACCGAAGAAGGCGGTTCTGCCCCTCACGGTGTTGTGGAAGAGATGGAGAAGGAAACCCCTTGCGGGAGGATCGGTGGAGTAAGGATCAGACATGGCGGAGAGACATTGAGAATTGGGGAATTGAGACCTAAGTTGAGCGATTCCTAGGGGCAGAAAAGAAGGGAATTCCTCTGTACGCGTGATGGATAAAGGCTTATCATAAGCCTGAGAGATGAAAGAGATT
>JASLMQ010000323.1 GCA_030746455.1 Candidatus Latescibacterota bacterium | reverse complement strand
GCGAGGCGGTCCGTCGGTTCATCGAGGAGAAGCACCCAAAGGTGTGCCTGACCGGACACATCCACGAGGGACGGGGTGTGGACATGCCCGGGTTCACGATGGTGGTGAACCCTGGCCCCCTCAGTGGAGGGGGATACGGCTACGTGAAGATCATCGACGGTACGGTGGAAGCTCAGGTGCGAGGTCAAGGCCTAGGATAGGAGATCAAGGCATATGACTCGGAGAGAACGCATTCACGCGACGCTGAATCACGAACGACCGGATCGGATTCCGACGACCTACGCAGCTCGAGGCGAGGTGGATCGCTTGCTGATGTCGCACTACGGGGTCGACTCCATCGTCGAGGTGAACCGCCTGATGGGGGCAGACGGCTGGGCCGGTGCGGGCGTGAGATTGGATTTCTCCGATTTCCAGGAACGCACGAACGGCACGCTGGAGGGAGACTGCCCCTACGCGGGCCAGGACTTCATCTTCCACGATCCGGTGACATTCGAGGACGCGTGGGGTGTGGTGAGGCGGAAGGGCAAGGATGGGAAGTACGTGGAGTGGCTCAGCGGTCCCCTGACGGACGCCGAGGACCCCGACGAGTGGGAGTTTCCCTCGTTCGACCGAATCGTGGAGCCACCCGACCTGGCGGAGCGGGTCCAGCGCTTGAAGGATCAGGACCTGTGGGTGAGCGCTGGGGTGACCATGCCCTACAAGACGGCGTGGGAGCTAAGGGGCATGGAGAACCTGCTGTCGGACTACCTGCTGAACCCGAGCTACGTGGAGCGGCTGTACGACAAGATCTTCGGGCTTAACGGAGAGATGCTGATTCGGGCGACGCGGGCGGGGGTGGACATGATCGGCATCGGTGGCGACATCGCCATGCAGGACCGGCTGATCATGTCCCCCGAGAGCTGGCGCAAGATCGACAAGCCCCGGCTGGCGAACATGATTGGGCGCTGCAAGGAGATCAACCCGGACCTTCACGTGAAGATCCACAGCGACGGAGACCTCTGGGAGATCATGGAGGATCTGATCGAGGTGGGCTTCGACGTGATCGATCCGATCCAGCCGGAGTGTATGAATCCGCTCGAGGTGAAGGAGAAATACGGCGACCGGATCGTGCTCCACGGCTGTGGGAGCGTGCAGCACACCATTCCATTCGGAACGGTGGATGAAGTGCGGGAGGAGGTCATCACGCTGATCGAGAAGTGTGGGTACAACGGCGGTCTCGTAATTCGGGCATCGAACGTGATCCCGTTCGATGCGCCCACCGAGAATATCGTGACGTTCTTCGAGACCGTTCGGGACTACAAATGGCAGTAGGAGGATCCTATGTCCGTTGACGTATCGCCGCTGTTCAAGCCTTTGACCGTGAAGGGGAAGACGATGCGGAATCGCGTCGTTATGCCTCCGATGGTGAGCAATCGCAGGCTCACGGAATCGGATGCGGTCTCCTGGTACGGCGAGCGGGCCCGGGGTGGCGTGGGACTGATCATTGTGGAGGCCACGTCGGTCGACCGGTTCGGATCGGAGCTGACCGCGGAGACACTGAAGCCGCTGGTCGACGCGATCCATGATGGTGGGGCCCTGGCGGCCATCCAGCTGTTTCCCGTGACGTTCGACTTCCCGCCCACGTCGGAGCCACCGACGCCTATGACCGTAGAGCGGGCTGAGATCGAGGAAATCATCTCCGGGTACAAGACAGCGGCCGAGGTCTGCAAGGAGGCGGGGTTCGACGGCTTGGAGCCCCACGGTGCCCATGGCTACCTGATCAACCAGTTCTTCTCGCCCAAGGAGAACCAGCGGATCGACGAATACGGCGGCAGCCTGGAGAACCGGATGCGGTTCGGGCTGACGATCGTTGAGACCATCCAGCCGGTCTGCGGCTCCGAGATGATGCTCCTGTATCGGCACACGCCGGTGGACGACGGCTACGGGATGGAGGACAGCCTTGCGATGGCGTCGGCACTGGTCGAAGCCGGGGTGGATATCCTGGACATCTCGCCGTCGAACGACGAGGACCCGGGGGATCGGTCCGAGCCGTTCATGCAATTCGGGGTGCCGGTGATCGCCGTAGGCGTGCTTGACAAGGTCGGCCGAGCGCTGGAGGTGATCAACAAGGGCCGGGCGGATCTCGTCGCCGTGGGACGCGGGCTGATTACAGACCCCGAGTGGGCCCTCAAGGTGGAATCCGGACGGATGGACGACATCGTCGAGTGCACGAAGTGCAACGAGAAGTGCTTCGGGAACCTGCGGGCGGGGAAGCCGATTGCCTGCGCGGAATGGGAATAGCGCTGCAGCACAGAGGCGGCACCACGAAACACACGAAAAACACGAAAGGATCCTGGGTGGGAGGAGAAGCCAAGAGCGGTGGCGATTCCCGTACACAGGATGTAGGTCGGATGTGTGCAGAGGACAGTTGTGGCGATTGAACTGCATTGTCATTCGCTGTTTTCGGTCGACGGGCGGGGGACGCCCGAGGACCTGGTGGACGCTGCGGCAGACCGAGGTATCACCGCGCTGGCGCTCACCGACCACAACAGCCTGGGCGGTGTGTCGCGCGCCAGGGCACAGGCAGACAGGCGGGGCATTCGGTTCCTGTCCGGCGTAGAGCTCGATGCGTACTGGAACGACCGCAGCTACCACTTCCTGGCGATCGGGTTCGACCCGGAAGATGCGGCCCTCACCGAGCTGGCAGACCGCAACTTCTCGGTCTATGGGCACAGCTTCGGCCTGTACCTGGAACAGTTTCCGGCCATAGGCCATCCTGACCTGCAAGCCGTGCTCCGCGAGGCCCTGCCTGACCGGTATCCAACGCATCCCGGCCCTGTGTTGAACCAGTGGTTCGCGCGGGACGTGCTGCTGGAGCAAGGGCTGTTGGCCGACGGGGAGGCCTACACCGGCCTGATCAGGGAGGCCCGCAGCCGCGTAGTCGAGCAGCGTGGCGCGGACGTCTTCAGACGGTTCACGGATCTCGATGAGGCGCTGTCGGTCGTGCATGGTGCCGGCGGCATCCTGGTTCTCGCGCACGTTGCCAACTATCTTCAGGGCGATGCGGAGGCGCAGCTGGCGCTCGTCCGCGACGGGATCCGATTTGGCCTGGACGGTTTCGAGCTGTACCATCCGATCAACCGGGCGGAGCCCCACTTCGACCGCCTGGCGACCTTGGCCGAGGAGGTGGGCTGCGCGACCACAGGTGGCTCAGACTGCCACGACGCGAGCCAGACCGACAAGAACCCCATTGGGTGTGCTGACGTTCCGGATAGCCTGCTCGACCGGATCGACGAGGCGCTTGACGCACGCAGGAGGTGATGCGAGATGACCGTTGCGATAGGGACTGACACAACGTACCGCACAGAACGTCTTCGTCGGTTCTGTGAGGCCTCGCGTTCAAGGGGTCTGGGTCAGCCGCCCAGCCCCTATCTGGCGAGGCTTGAGGAGGCTCACGAGCGACACGCCGACCTGCCCTGGCGGCTTCGCCAGGCCCGCGCGCGGGCTGAGGCGCTCGAGGCCATGCCGGTCTACCTCTTCCCGGACGAACACCTCGTCGGCATGGTGTATCACTGCGGTCCGATTCCCGAGGTCAAGAATCCAACGGACTATGCACGGTTCGGGGCCGAGCGTGTGCGCGAGGCATTGCCCGAGAACGAGGAGCTGATCGCGTTCGGCATCGGCCCGGATGGGGCGATGCCGGGTCATATCACCTGGCACTGGGATTGGGTCCTCGAGAAGGGAGTTCTCGGTCTGCTGGACGAGTACCGGGTCGCGCTGGAGGAGACGCAAGATGAGACTGCGCGGGCTTTCTACGAGGGCGTGATCCTGTCCCTGGAGGCCCTGCTTCGCTGGAGCGAGGGCCACGTTGAGGCCCTGCGCGAGGGCCTGCCGGCCGCTACGGGTGAGGAGGCGGAGCGGCTCGAGTCGCTCATCGCGCTCAGTGAACGGGTTCCCGCGCATCCCGCCCGTACGTTCCACGAAGCGGTGCAGGGCTTCTACTTCCAGCACCTCGCCGTGATGCGGGAATCCCCGTATGGAGGCAACGGCCCCGGGCGGTTGGACACGCTCCTTTGGCCCTACCTGGAGCGAGACCTGGCTTCTGGCGCGATGACGCTCGAGGGGGCACGGGAGCTGATCGACGAGCTGTTCATTCGGATCGAGGAACGGGTCCACAATCGGGATGGATATCCTCCATCGCAATCCAGGCAGCTGCCAAGTAACCAAGTGGATACGTGGTCATGTGAATTGCATCCGAATGTGGCTGCTGTTCACTGCCTGCAAAGCTGGTGATGGTCTGAAAGGGAATTGCCTCGACTCCCATCA
>JASLMQ010000322.1 GCA_030746455.1 Candidatus Latescibacterota bacterium | reverse complement strand
AGGCTGCGTTCCTGAAGCTCAAGGGTCGATGGACCGGCATGGGAGGCGCCCTGGAGGGGATGGTCCGGAAGCTGCACACCGTGGCCAGAGATCTGTCCCAACGCGCGGCCTACGGCTGCGTGGAGCATCCTGAAGCCGCTGCGCTTGCCAGGGAGATCCGGCGACGCATCACGCAGCATCTCAGAAACCCGATCGGATACGAGATGTGGGCTTGCGATTGAGGTCCAGGTGATTCCGTGTAGAGCGGTCTCCCGCCCTCCTTCGCTCCTGTCGAAGCTTTGGAAGGGCAGGCAGAGACGCAGAGCTCGCAGAGAAGAGCAATACTGGCAGAACAACGGAGAAGGCGATGGCGTATGATACCGGGTGTTGGATGAGTAGGCGGGACTTCGTCAAGACAGCTGTGGGTGGCGTGTTCGCCGGACCCCTTGCGCTGTGTCACACTCGCCTCGCCGAAGGACGGGTGCCTGAGTCCGAGGCCAAGAAGGATCCACCGATGATCCAGATCCCGGGGGGGCGATTCACGATGGGTGATCCCACGGGCGAGGTGGATGAGACGCCCCACGAGGTCCAGCTGGATTCCTTCGCCATGGACACGTACCTCGTCACTCAGGAGGAATTCGAGCGGGTCACCGGTGAGGACCCGGCCCGATGGCGCGGCAGCCGGAATCCGGTCGAGCAGGTCCGGTGGTCCGACGCAGTTCGGTACTGCAATGCCCGCTCAAATGCACGGGGCTTCAGGTCCTGCTACAACCTCGAAACCTGGGAGTGCGACTTCTCCGCAGACGGTTACAGATTGCCCACGGAGGCTGAGTGGGAGTATGCGTGCCGAGCGGCCACTACCACGCGGTATGTGTTCGGTAAGGGACCCAGGAAACTGAAGCACTACGCCTGGATGGAGGAGAACTCGGGAGGGCGAACGCGTCCGGTGGGCAAGAAGCTGCCTATCCCCTGGGGACTGTACGATATGTACGGCAACGTGTGGGAGTGGTGCAACGACTTCTACGCGGTGGACTACTATGCCGAGAGTCCCAGTGCGAACCCGAGGGGGCCGGAGGAGGGCGACAACAAGGTCCTACGGGGTGGATGCTGGAAGTCTCCGGCCGAGGAATGCCGCTCGTCGTACCGGTACAACGAGGCACCGGGCTACACGGATATCTGCTTTGGGTACGACATCTACGGCTTCCGCTGTGCCAGAAGCGTCTGAGATCGATGCCTGAGAGGGCAGTCCCCGGGGCCGACTGTCCGGGCGTAGAGAGACCACCCAGGTGCGCCACTGGTGCCGAAGCCCTACACCAACCTGTTTCGATGCAGGTCTCCGCTCGACAGATGTGAGCTGTCCCCATCCAGCTCGATCCTGGCGGTACCATTCTCCCGAACGATCTTCACCAGGCTACACAGCCCAACAGAGAGCTCGGAGTGCGTTCCCACCAGGCCATCGGCCATACCGTGAACGGAGTGGCCGTGTCCTATGAGGAGGATGTCGCCGATGTGTGTGTCGGCCAACTCCCGGGCGGCCCTCCCGGCTCTCGCAAACGCCTCCTCTGAGCCTTCCGGATAGCCTGGTATCACCACTGACTTGTGGTTGGGATCGACGCGCGGGAAACGTTCGATCAGGGCGTCAACCGGGATATGCTCGGGTCGGACGGAGAACCATTCCGGGTTCAGCCACTCCGACGCACCGTGTTCGATCTTCACGCTGAGACCGAGCGCTTCGGCAATGTAGTGAGCGGTTTCCACGGTGCGCAGGAACGGCGACGCGAAGATGTGTTGTATTCCCTCACCCACGAGCCGATCCCCCGTTTCCTTCGCCTGGACTATCCCATCGGGCGAAAGGTGAGGATCATCGCCGCGCCAGGAGCGATCCACGAAGTCGATGCGGTTCGCGTGTCGGCATATCCATACCGTCTGTGTTTCTCCCTCTGTACTAGGCAAGATTGTCCCCCGTTGGGTCTCTACTTTCTCAGGCACTCCAAGTTCACATCATCGTACCAGAGGCGATCTCCCTCCATCATCTGGTCAGCCTGCAGCGAAAGCACCAGTTTGATGGTGTCGCCAGCTTTCATTCCCGCGGGCACCGGAGCCTGGAAGAGGATCCGGTGGGGCGTCCATTCAGGTGCGTGGGTCAGGTACTGGTCGATCGTCCAGCCCCGGGCACCGCCGGGCATGGGATCGTCGACCCTTAGCTTGATACGCATAGATCCCTGCTTCATCTGTCCGCGATACTGGAAGCTGAATCGGTACACTTCCGCTGCAACTGCCTCGACGGTCTGCCCGATGGCCACGCGGCGGGCCTGCCCGGTGAGGAGGGCGCTGGCGTTGCCCTCGGCTCTGACGCGCGTATCCCGGGCGAAGGATAGGCCTTTCTTGCTCTTGCCCCACAGCCGCCACGGGTGCGTGTCGTTGACAGGCTCCTCAAAGCCGGCGTTGAGGATCGCCATTGGTTCAGACTTCCCGGTTTTACCCATTCTCTCGACCGCAGCCACCAGGTCCTTGTGCCGTTCCCATCCGTCCACGATCATGTCGAGGGTGTTGCGCCTGATCAGGGCAAGCCGATGGGCGTAGACCGGATTGTCGTGATCACGAACGAGCTCCCCGGCCTCGGCGAAGTAGCCTTTCCACCGGTCCACGACATCCTTACTGTATATCTGTCCCCAGATGACCTCGTCGGGCTGCATCACCCCCCGGGGACCCAGGGGATCGCGGATGACTTTGGTGAGCGTCTTTGTGAACTGCGTTTCCACCTCACCCCAGAACCTGCTCATGGGAGCGGCAGCTTTGCCGTAGAAGAGCCTGAAGTACTCGCCGAGAAGCTGGTCGACGTCCAGGTCGGTATCCCAGTGCACCTTGTAGAAGACGTAGACCGACAGGTGGTCGTAGATCCAGTTGTGGGGATTGAGGTAGAGACGCGTTCCCGTCCCACGATCGGCGGTCCGCCTGTAGTGGGCCGCGTACGTGCGAGGGAGGCTTCCGCAGATGCCTCGGTCCGAGCGGTAGGTGTTGCGCCATCCGGCCGCATTGGCGTAGTGGAACAGGGATACCTGGCTGGTATCGATAACCCTTCGCCACGCCGCCACCTGAGCCTCCACACTTTCCCTCATGCCGGGGACGAATTCCTCGTACGGCCCCTCCACAGCCAGCTTCAGCAGCAACAGGTTCCTTGGAAGCTTCTCCTTCGGAGCGGATTGAATGGGTGGGTAGGCAGACGTCGAGATGTAGCTGTCCGGGTGGTCCTTCTCGAGGTCCCTCGCTATCTGCCTTAGAAAACTCCACACCAGTGCGGCATCGACCTCGGCATCCGAGAGGTCGCTCCCTCTCATCCCTTGTCGGAACGCCTCGCATCGATCGCACCAGCATGCTCTGTAGCCATCACTTGGCGCGATGTGGAGGACCTTGCCCTTCGGGGTGGTGAGTCCGACCCCGGTCCACCCGCGCATGCCCACTTCCCTGGCATCCCTGCCCTCGAAGAAGGCTTCAGCCGCGGCGGTCACTTTGTCGATCAGTTCAGGGCTCGTGAAACAGTGATGCGCGCTCCGGGTGTCCGGCGGCACCAGGTGCACCCCGTCCTCCGTCCGGGCGAACATGTCGGGGAGCGTGTCGAGGTAGGTCGTATGCGAGGCGATGTGCTGAAGCGTATGGGATCCCGGAGCCGGGGCAAGGCCATAGCGCATGCGAAGCGCGAATCGGACGCGGCGTCTTCTGAATGCCGCGAGCTCCTCCTCAGTCTCGAAATCAGGCACGAAATGCTGCCCTACCTTCGCCAGGGGGCCCGCCACGTCGTCGCAGCCCCTGTCCATGTGGATGTCACGATAGAGCTTGTCGGGACTGTCCACGATGTTGGTTGCGGGGATGACCAGAGAACGGCGCTTGGGCACGACCTCACCGATGTCAACGGGCAGATACCATCTTACCCCGACATAGCGCTCCAGTACTTCGTAGACACCGAAAAGAGTCGCCGCTTCGGTGCCCCTCGGCACCCGTCTCCAAAACGCCGGGCCAAGGTGATCCGGGCCGCTGTCCCGGCCTGCCACGAACAGGCGGTTACCGATCGTTCTGATAACGAACCCGTCCCGCAGAAGCTTGTCGACCTGGATTCCGAAGCGCTCCCCGGCGGCGCCGACCACCACCTCAGCCCAGTCATCGCCGACGCTTGTGCCGACGATGGGTAGCGTGGCCCCCGTGGACTTCCGGACGTAGTACTGCAGCTCTGTGGCTGCATATTTCGTGACGCCGGGGCTCTCCGGGTCAACGACAATGCGGGCCACCGGTTCGCCATCCTTCACCAGGACGACATCCCCTTCGGTCGCCGACACGATACCGCAGAATCCTACAGCGACCAGCAGTACAACGATCACAGAAATCCTCATAGGCCCAGGTTCCTTTCAGAGGGATCGATCCTACCTCCCTCGCTAGCAATTGACTCCGTCGAGATGGTGACGTACGTTGTTTCGGCACCAAGGCCAGGCTGACAACCGTACGTGGTACAACAGAATGGGGAGACGTACATGCAGAAGATCGCTATTATTGGCGCCGGTAGTGTAACCTTTGCCCGCATGCTCGTGAACGACCTGCTGTTCTTCGATCCGTTCAAAGACGCCGAGTTCCGATTGATGGACATCGATCCCGATCGACTGCACTTCGCCGAGAACACCCTGAGTCTGGTCAACGAGGTCAGGAAGACGAAGGCGACGTTCATTGCGACGACGGATCGCCGGAAGGCACTGGAAGGCGCCGACTTCGCGATCACCATGATCCAGGTCGGCGGCCCCGACGCGATAAGGGCCGACTTCGAGGTCTGCCGCAAGCACGGAATCAGGTTCGTCATCGGCGACTCGATGGGAATCCCCGGGATTTCGCGGGCGCTTCGTACCATACCCGCCCTTCTCGATATCGCGCACACCATGGAAGAGGTCTGTCCGGATGCCTACCTCCTCAACTACGCCAACCCCATGGGGATGATGATGGCCAGCCTCCTTCGGGATTCGTCGACCCAGGCCGTCGGCCTGTGCCACGGGGTCTTTGGCACCGCGCGCACGCTTGCGCGATTTATCGATGTGCCATACGAGAGGGTGCGGTACTTCTGCGCGGGCATCAACCACCTCGCCTTCTTCCTGAAGTATGAGGTCGACGGCCAGGACGCCTATCCCCTCATCCGGAAGGCCTTCGACACCACCCACAAGGACCAGGAGCTCGTGCGCCAGGAGATGTTCCGTCGGCTGGGCTATTTCATGACCGAGTCGAGTTACCACCTTCCCGAGTACCTGCCCTACTTCATCAAGAGCGATGAGCTGATCCAGGAATACGACATCGAAGTGGACGAGAACCTCGTCAAGAGTGCGGAGGACGCCGAGATCTTCGGGAAGGTGCACCAGGCCTTTCTGGAGGGCCGCAATCTGCTGGCCGAGGGAGGCCA
>JASLMQ010000321.1 GCA_030746455.1 Candidatus Latescibacterota bacterium | reverse complement strand
CCGACAAGAGATCTGTCGGGCGAGTACTTCGAGATGAAGATCGGCATATCACTACCCTACCAAACGTTATCGGAGCTTTCGACGTTGCGAGCCCATCCTGCTCGGGTCTTCTGGACCTTCCCTGTCGGCATCCGGGCGCCTTCCGCGTGGGCGTCGGGATGTGTCCTTCCGATCAGAGAGCCTGGTCGAGACCGCCCTTTCAGCCTATGACATCGATTCCTTCACCCACTCCGAGTCCCTTCGGGCTGGGAGGAACAGGCTGAGAGGCCTCCGGATTCCGCGCGGGCTCGCTTCCGCCGGGTCCGGTGTTGCCGGCAGCACCCGCTGCCAGCTCGTTCTCCGCATACTGGGCGCCGACCTTGGGCTCGGGCGACTGCACCAGCTCATCCCGAGAGGCCTTCAGGACGGCCTGGGAGTTCTCGGTTCCGGCTGAGGCCGCTGGCTCGCGGGCCTTCTGGTCCTGCTGGCCGGCCTCGGGGACCCCCCTCTGCGCCAGTGTTGCGGGTGCTACGACAGCGTGACTGATTCCTGCGGGCATGCCTGACCTGCCTTTGCTGGCAAAATGTGCTGCGTGTGGTCGGTGGATGCCTCCGGGATCTGGGCCATCGCCCTGCGATGGAGACCCCGACGCCAGACGGAGACGAACTGCCGCGTCTCCTCGAGAGTTAACGCCACCTCCTCTCCTGTGAGTCGGGAAACGGTTCTCGCTAGCTCCATCTGAAGCCACATCAGGTACTCGTGGTTCATTGGAACGACCCATCTTTCTGAGAAGGGGGAGGGACTCGGCATCGTGGGACTCGGTAATTCGTTTTCATCCCTCTCTCTTGTTATCGGCGGGCACTGGAGCAGTCTTTAGCACTTTCTGGCCAGTTTACCAAAAAAAACCGAGAATGGGGAGAAGGAGACAGCCGGAGAGCGGCTCTTCAGGTCCAATATATAAGAGAAGCTAATAAATAGGGTGATCCGGTACCTTCGCGGGCGTGCACCGGCACGCGGAAGCTAGAGGCCCAGGTAGAGCCGCAGACCGGCCTGGACAGCCACTTCCCGGATTCCCAGGCTTCCCGTGTCGGCACCAAGCGTATACATATACTTCGCCTGGCCGAAGAACGACATCGTTCCGGGGAGCTTCAGGTCTGTGCCAACCACGGCATTGATCATCACGCGGGTCTTGGAGGTCCCCGAAGACGAAACCCGGCTGAGCCCCCCTCCGATTCCTGCATACGGGCTCACAAGTGGCGCGGGCAATCGGAGCGCCATCAGGTGCGCGCCCGTGTTGACGGTCGTGACGCCTGACTTCCGGAAGAACTCCACGAAGGGGCAGAGGGGTCCGACCTCGGCCTGAAGCACGGCTCCCGGCACACTGCCGTCCGGGATGAAGCCGCCTCCGAGCTTGATGGATACGCCCAGAATGGCGTTCGAGGTCGACGGGACTACGACGAGGGCGAGGATGACGCCTGCTGTGACTACGAGCTTCGCGCGCAAAGGTCTGTCTCCTTATCTAGAGGGTGCCGGAGAGTCCCAGCGCAAACCGGCGAGGGGGACCCAGGTTGCGCTCGACCTCCGCGTAGTTGTACTCCAATAGGTTGTGCGCCGTGAGTGTCAAGTTAGCGGGCCCCAGGGGTATGCGGATCGAGAGGTCGACCAGATAGATCTCGATGAGGTCCCGCGCCCCCTCCGGGAAGAGCCCCGAAGCCCGATCGATGCGGCTGCGGAAGGTCATCCGGCCTTGCAGGGCCAACCGGGTCAGGTCGATCTGCAGACTCCCGTGGGCCACATGCCGGGGTCGGTATGGCAATGGGTCCTTGCCGGAGGGCAGATCCTCCGTTGCCCTAAGGTAGGTGTAGCTGCCTTCGATTCGCAGCCGTCGCCAGGAGGCCTCTAGGGAGGCCTCGACGCCGGATATCCGTCCCCTCGAGACATTGCGGAAGCTGACGACCCCGGAGGCATCGGGCCGTGCCTCGATGAGATCGCGGTATCGACTCCAGAAGCCGGCTGCGCCCAGTTGGGCCAGGCCTCCTATGCGGTGCTGGATCCCGATCTCGCAGGAGAGGCTGCGCTCGGCATCGAGATCCGGGTTGGGCGCGATGGGCACCCCCGCAAAGGTCGCGTCGGTGTAGATCTCGGCGATCGACGGCCCTCTGAATCCCCATCCCAGCGCGCCCCGCAGCACGGTCGCGCGCGTGGCGTGGAAGGTCAGACCGAGCTTGGGGCTGACGCGGTGTGCCCCAGGCCGGCTGTCGGTTCGATGGCGGTCGTACCGGGCGCCGGCGGAGGCCGTGGCTCGATCTCCCGCCCGGATCTCTGCCTGCGCGTAGGCCGCCAGGTTCAGGCCGGAGTGGTCTCCGAACATCGTGGGCGAGGACCGTGTCCGGTCGCCGATCCACTCGGCGCCCAGGGTCAACGAAAGAAGATCCGACGGCTGGAGGTCCGCCTGAACCTCCTGACCGAACTTGTAGGCCCTGGAGGACTGCTCACCCTCCACCTGGTTGTCGAAGCTGGTACGGTAGACGAAGGACTTGGCCGTGAGCCCCGCCCGGGATCCGATGAGCCGGTAGTAGGACAGGTTGACGTTGAGCTTGTTCGACAAGGTCCGGTTGTCGAGGGCCAGGATTGGCACCTCGAGGGGCTCGTTCCTGTCCTTCCACTGGATGAAGACCCCGTGATCGTCGCGGGCCCAGTTGACCGTGCCCGTGAGCGTGGCTGTCGGGC
>JASLMQ010000320.1 GCA_030746455.1 Candidatus Latescibacterota bacterium | reverse complement strand
GTGATGGTCTCGCGCGGCGTCGAAGTGGTCGGGGCCCCGGAGGTGGTCGGGAGAAACCACGTGAGGTTCAAGGCACGCCAGGACGGTCGGGTTCTGGACTGCATCGGGTTCGATCTGGGGCACCTGCTCTACCGGCTCACGCCCGGAGAGGCGAACCTGGATATGGCCTATGTGATCGAGGAGAACGAGTGGCGGGGTCGCAAGGGGATCCAGTTGCGAATCAGGGATTTGAGGTAAATCCCACGGCATCCCCTGGGCGTCTCCGGCCGGTGGGGCCACAGGCGGTTTTCACTCAATCTAGCGAGGGATAGCGATGCCTCCAATGCCAAAGGCCGACAAGGTCTGGTTCAACGGCGAGCTTGTGAACTGGGACGACGCCAAGATCAGCGTGCTTTCGCACGTGGTTCATTACGGGTCGAGCGTTTTCGAGGGGATGCGCTGCTACGAGGCACGGAATGGGGCGGCGTGCTATCGGCTGCAGGATCATGTCAATCGACTCTTCGATTCGGCCAAGATCTACCGGATGCCGGTGCGCTTCACCCGTGATGAGATTTGTGAGGCCATCCTAGAGACGATCCGGGTCAACAAGTTCAATGCCTGCTATGTCCGTCCCATCGTGTTCCGGGGGTATGGCGAGCTGGGTGTGGACCCGACGACCTGCCCGGTGGAGGTCGTGATCGCCGTGTGGGAATGGGGCGCGTATCTGGGAGACGAAGCCGTCGAGAAGGGTGTGTCGGTGCGCTTCTCCTCGTGGAACCGGCTGGCACCCAACACCATGCCCTCGCTGGCCAAGGTGGGGGCGAACTACATGAACTCGCAGCTGATCAAGATGGAGGCCGTCTCCGACGGGTATGCAGAGGGGATAGCCCTCGACACCCAGGGGTATGTGAGCGAGGCCAGCGGCGAGAACATCTTCATGATCAAGAACGGGGCGATCTACACCCCCTCCACGGGGTCCTCGATCCTGCCGGGGATCACGCGCCACTCGGTGATCACGCTGGCACGAGAACTGGGCTACTCGATCACGGCGAGGCCGATCCCGAGGGAGTCCCTCTATATCGCGGACGAGGTCTTTTTCACCGGCAGCGCGGCGGAGGTCACACCCATAGCCGAAATCGATCGCATCGAGGTCGGAGATGGATCTCGCGGCCCCATCACCAAGGAGCTCCAGGAGGCCTTCTTCTCCATCACATCCGGCGAGGCGGAAGATCGGCACGGCTGGATGACATACGTGTACCAGTGACCACGCATCCCTGGCGCCGTCTGGAGCGGCAGAAGGGTCTGGAGTGACGGATATGCCCAAGACAGAAGGCAGGCGGGTCGCCTTGATCGGCGGCGGGAACATGGGTGGCGCGATCGCAGCCGGAATGGTCGACGCGGATCTCGTGCCGGCCGAGCGGGTGACCGTGGTGGATGTGTCGGCAGAGGTCCGGAAGCGCCTGGAGGACGAACTGGGCGTGGCCACCACCTCGGATGCCTCCGAGGTGGTGGACGCACACGACATCCTGATCCTGGCACTGAAGCCCCAGATCTGGCGGGGTGTTGCGGAGAGCTTCAGGGAAATGGTGGGACCGTCGCACCTGGTGCTCTCGATCATGGGTGGCGTCACAACCTCGGCGATGGAGGAGGTGCTGGGAGAGGGTGTGCCTGTTGTCCGCGCGATGCCCAACATCCTCGCCCAGGTCCGTGCGGGTATCTCGGCGGTGTGTGCCGGGAGATGGGCCGACGACGCACACGTGGACCTGGTGATGGAAACACTCGGGGCCGTGGGCGACACGGTCGCGGTCGACGAGTGGCAGATGGATGCGGTGACGGGCCTTTCGGGGAGCGGGCCGGCCTACGTCTACTCGATGATCGACGCCCTGGCAGACGGCGGCGTCAAGGCCGGGCTTCCCAAGTCGGTTGCCCTGCAGCTGGCGGCGAAGACGGTCTTCGGCGCGGCCAAGGTGGTGCTGGAGCTCGGCGAGCATCCCGCGGCGCTCAGAGATCGGGTGACCTCAGCGGGTGGCACGACAATTGCGGGCCTGCACGCGCTGGAGCAAGGCGGCTTCAGGGCGGCGCTGATGTCGGCGGTCGAAGCGGCGGCCCAGCGTTCTCGGGAGTTGGGAGGCTGAGGGGTGATGGGATGATTGCGATCGTGGACTACGGGATGGGCAACCTCAGAAGTGTGCAGAAGGCCTTCGAGCGGGTCGGGCACTCGGCGGTGGTCACCGCGCAACCCGAGGATGTGCGCCGCGCTGAGAAGATTGTGCTTCCGGGGGTGGGCGCCTTCGGCGACGCGGTGGCCAACCTGACACAAGCCGGCCTTGTGGAGCCGATTCTGGATGCCATCCAGGAGGACCGGCCCTTCCTGGGGATCTGCGTGGGACTGCAGCTCCTGTTCACCGAGAGCGAGGAGATGGGACGCCATCCGGGGCTTGATGTGCTTCCCGGACGGGTGCGGCGCTTCCCGCAGGGCGAGCGGGTCCCTCAGATCGGGTGGAACCAGATCCACGTTCATTCGGAGACGCCCCTGCTGGAAGGGATCCCCGACGGGTCGTTCTTCTACTTCGTGCACTCCTACTACGTGGATCCGGAAGACGAGAGCGACTCGCTGGCGACCACTGACTATGGCATCGACTACACGTCGATCGCCGGAAGAGGCCGGGTGCTCGGAATCCAGTTCCATCCCGAGAAGAGCCAGGATCTCGGCCTGCGCATTCTCAAGAACTTCGCGGAGCGGATCAACTAGTCGGCTTCTGGTGGAAGCCGAGCGCGCAACGAAAGGACCTGCCGGTGCTGGCGAAGCGGA
>JASLMQ010000319.1 GCA_030746455.1 Candidatus Latescibacterota bacterium | reverse complement strand
AAGACCGAAGCCGATGCCGTCGCGCTCCGGCTCTCGCCTGCCCGGACCGATCCGAAGGGCGGGCGCATCCGGCCCCACACGGAGCCGCTCCAGCGCCACGTCGAGGAGCCGCTCACGGTAGGCATCCTGCCGAAGTATTTCGGCGACATCCACGCCCCTGGCGGCCGGGATCTCGCGCAGACGCTCGCGAATGCGGGAGTCGTCCGGGTCCACCAGTCCGGCCAGCCTCTCTCGACGCTGGCCGGACCCGCCGGTATCGTCCGCGCCGATTCCGAGGCGTTCCGCCTCCGACTCGAGGTAGTAAAGCAGCACCACACTCACGTCATCGGCCGCGAACGCCGCTTCGGGTGCCTCCGGTGCTCGGGAGTCAATTTGCATTTCTCAATTCTTCAATCTGCAATGCAGTTCGCTCCCCACCCCGGCGGCCTACTCCCGCCTAGCCGTTCAGCTCCTCCTGGGCTTTGTCAACCGCCTGCTGCATCGAGGTCGAACCGCCGGCCTGCCGTCTGGTCTGAACCTCGTATTCCCCGCTGCCCAGGTAGGTGCTGCGCGCCTGTCCGACAGCCGCCGGCTCCAGCGCGGCCCCCGCACGCCTCGCCACCTTCTGGAGCTCCTTCCGGTAGGCAAAGGCCCGCTCGCCCAGACAGGCGAAGATCTTGTACACGCCTTCTCCCCTTCGCTCGGGCGGCAGCTGGTCGTTGTGCGGCCGCCAGAGTCCTGCGCCCGGGTTGGGCTCGATCTTGTAGACTATAAGCGTGCTGATCCGTCTACCATCCTTGTCGAACCGCGGAATCCGCTTCCCGTTCTCGTCGAACATCGGGATGGCGGGCCCTCGGCCGCTCCGGTCCTTGCGAGGAATCGCACGTCCGCTCTCGTCATAGACCTTCGCGTCGGTCGGCTTCCCGTCCTCGTCGAATAACGGGACGAGCACGCGCTCCTTGTGGTCGAACACCTGCACCAGGTTGTCGTCCTCGTCCACGAGCATCACCGGCATGTAGTCGCCCATCTCGTATGGGATGTCCGTATCGGAGAACCCCGTGAGGTCTTCCCCCACCTCCATAGGCACCCGGCCCTGAAGCTCGGGATGGATGGCCAGGTACTCGTCCAGAATCGCGCGCCAGTTCTTCTGGATGTACCTCCGCTGCGCGGTCATCGATTGGCGGGCGGCCCGTGTGATCTCCCGTCTAAGGTCGGCGCGGTACCTTGGCTCGATGATCTTGTCCAGATACTCGTAGAGCAGACCGCCCTGACCTACGTTCGCGATCCCTCGCGTGCTCACGACCGTGATATGGTGGGTGATCTCGTAGCCCTTCCCGCCCAGGACCAGCACCTGTCGGAAATACGAGAACAGAGGCGTCGGCGGCGTGCTGTCCAGCTGCGTCGCCAGCCCGATCCGCGCGAATCGGTCCACCATATCCTCAAGGAACTCCCGCGTGTAAAGCTGCCTTACGTGGGACTTGAGCACCCGCTGGATCACGGCATTGTCTGTCTTGCAGATGTCATAGACCAGGTCGGCCAGCTCCTCGATGTTCTCCGTGATCAGCTGCCCGTTGCTTCGCAGGGGAAGGATCTTGGCGCTGCGACCGCCTGATTCCTTCTCCGGCTTCACAATCACCGTCTCGTGCGTCTGCGCGAAATCGGACAGATCCGACACGATCGCCTCGAGCGCATCGGACTCCGACATCTGCGACGTCGTAGTCTTGTGCCAATTGATCTGCGGCGGAGCCGCGATCCCGCTCCCCTCGAGCATCTCGGGGAGTCGACACTTCAGGTGCGTGGCGGCCTCCCAGACGATCGGCTGGACGAGCGGCGCCCGTACGCTTCCGATGTCAGCGCGGAGCGGGTGGGTGAAGTGGAAGAAGATGGCGTGGACCGTCATCGGGCGGCTGAAGCTTGCCGCGACGAGCACACCGTCCTCGCCAACCTTGCGTGCTTTGGTACTCGCCTCGGTCTCGCTCACGCCTGAAGCCAACAGGGCCGCACGGTAGTCGGCGCGCGAGACATACATGAACCCGTCGTGGGCATCCAGCCCCTTCAGATCCAACCCCGGCTTCTCTGCGATGGTCGGGAACGGCGTAAGCATCAGGTTGATCTTCTCGTTCTTGGAGAGCTTCGCTCCCTGCTCCATCGCCACCGGCACCGTCGTGTTGCCGTGCGGGTAGACGATCGCCACGTTGGCCCGTCGACCGTCTTTGAGCACGGCCGGATCCAACCCGAGAAACAGCTCGGGAAGCACGAAGCCGTCGTGCCGCAAAACCGAAACGTCCCTGAGCCGTGCGTACCCGAACCAGAACCGCTCGCACGGCTCGGACACGTGCAGCCCGATGGCCATGATGTCTCTGTCGGCATCTCCCAGCCACGCGTCCCGATAGCCTTCGCTCCGGTCCTGCATCTCCGTGCGATTCGCCAGCAGATAGCGCCCGTGCGTGTACAGCCAGCGGTGCCTGCGCTGCGCCAGCTCGAGCTTCTCGTGCCTGTCGCAGCACTCGAACGCCGCCGTCCGTTCCTTGTGGTAGTGGTATGGAAGGTAGTCGAAGATGTGAGCGTTGATCGTGACGTCGTAGAAGCGCGCCAGCTCGAGCATCATCTCGTGCGGATCGTCCAGATCCTGGGTCTTCTCCACGAGAAGCGCGAT
Organism: Candidatus Latescibacterota bacterium; assembly: GCA_030746455.1. The sequence goes on along the minus strand of JASLMQ010000319.1, from coordinate 1,309 downwards.
GTCACAAAGCTCCAGGGCCTTGGCGACGTTCTCGAGGATGTCGCGGTCGCCCCTTGCGATCTCCGCGCCCCTGGCGATGCCCGACACCAGCGGCAGATACGCCTCGGGATCGACCTCACCACCGCCCAGCACCACGTCGATCTGGCCCACCAGGCTGGGATCGGCATCGGCGATCTGGGGGTAGAGCCCCGTGATCAGGATGCGGGCCGCCCCCTGGCTCCAGCATATCGCCCGGCCGAAGGCCTCCTGGCTGACGGCCGCCTTCGGGTCTCCAAGGGCCTCCAGCGCCCGATCGTATGCCGCGTCGAAGTCCCCCTTGGCCACACAGGCCTCCACCTCCTGGGCCATAGCCAGATACTGCCGCTTCCGGACCCTGAGGGCTGCCACACGTCTCGCCTGCCGACGCCGCTCCTCGCGGGCTTCCAGCCGCGAAACCTGCTCCTCGGCCGCCTTGAGGGATCCGGCGATGCCCGTCTCCATCTCCTCGTAGGCGCCCTCGGGAGGCGGCACATACGCGGGCTTCGCGAATATCGACACGATCTCGTCGACATCGGCCTTCTTGAGTCCTGCCACCGCCGGGCGACCCTTGGGGCCCTTGATGCGCGCCACCGCGGCCTCGAACTCGGACCGGGCCCGCTCGATCCCCTCGGCGTCGGACTTGCCGTTGAGCACGTACCGCCCCCCTAGGACCAGCCACGTGCCGAAGTCCAGTTGAGAAAGATCCAGCCCACGTTCCACCCGGCTGTAGGCCTCGGCCAGGTAGCGGTACCTCAGGGCCGAAACGCCCGAACGCCTCGCGGTGATCTGATCGTTCGCGGCTTCCTCGGCCTTGCGTTCCCTGCGGATGGCGGCCACGATCCTGCCGTAGGCCGCTGCCGCCTCTCGGTCCTGTCGGGCAGCCAGCGCGTCGCACAAGGCCGAGGCGAGGCGACGCTCGTCCGACATCTCCTCGCGCCACGCCCCCACCGTGGTCGCCCCAAGGCCGTGCGCGCCGTAAGTGGTCCCATCGTCCAGCGCGAACAGCTCCTTGACCTTCTCCTTGGACGAGGCGTAGCGGAACGAAAAGGCGCGCCGCCGTCCGCCGGAGGTGCCGTCGGCGAACACGAGCGCGCTGTTGGGCCTGCCCCGCCTCATCAGGTACACGGTCCGCGGCAGGTCATCGATCAGGTCGAGCAGCTCGGGATCGGGAATGCTGAGGTCCAGGAAGTCCGCGCCCTGAATGGCCTGGGCGTAGGTCCGCAGGATGCCGCGCTTTTCGATCACGAGAAGGTGGATCCTGGGCCCGATCGATTCGACGAGGGCGCGCTTC
>JASLMQ010000318.1 GCA_030746455.1 Candidatus Latescibacterota bacterium | reverse complement strand
TACCGGCCGCGATGGCGAGATCGAGCCGACGCGGCCGCCCGTGGACGCTGGGCCCTGGGTGGACTGGTCGGGGCCTTTCGGGGAAAAGGGAGAGGTCTCCGGGATCGCGGTCCTCTGCCATCCGACCACGGCGGGCTACCCCCAGCCCTGGATCCTGCGGCGCAGTGGGAGCATGCAGAACCCCGTCTACCCGGGGCCCGATTCTGTACCTGTCTCAAGTGAGGAGGCGACGTTTCTGCGGTACAGCCTGATCGTACACAGGGGGGACGCGGAGGCGGTGGATCTCGAGGGGATCAACGCGGAGTACAGCGCTGAGGCGTGAACTGCGAGGATCGGAGCTACGAAAGACGCGAAAAGCGAGAAAACTGCAGCATCCCGACCACAGCAGGAGATGGCCCGGACGAGGGGTAGGATACCGGCTCAGGTGATGTAGACGACGGTTTCGTTCTCTAGGGACTCGATGGCTGCTGCAAGGACCTTCTGCGCGGCCAGGCCCTCTTCGCCGGAGCCTTCGATCTCGTCCGGCGACGCGCCTTCGCTGACTTGCTCGAGGAACCGATGGATCCGGTTGATGAAGGTATCCGTGAAATCGCGCATCCCGCCGAAGAGGGGATTGGTGTAGACTGTCTTCTCCATGTCTCCAGCGGGGTAGAGCGTGAGCTCTCGCCACATGTCGTCGAGCACGAAGCGGCCGCCCGTGCCGGCAACCTCGCAGCGCTCCATCGGATGGCCACGCTCGATGTCGTAGCTGCCGGTTAGAGAGCCGACCACGCCGTTTCGGAACCGGAGGTTGATCTGGGCGGTGGACCAGATGCCGCGCCCGGGGGCCTTCAGGCCGAAGCATTGCACGGCCTCGACGTCGCCGCAGAAGTAGCGCATCACGTCGACGGTGTGCGGGTGCAGGGCCTTCAGGTGGAAGTAGGGCGAGCTCTCGGCCGGGTTCATGATCCACATACTCATATTGACGAATAGCAGGTGACCGAGTCGGCCCTCGTCCAGCCACTGCTTGGCAAGCCTGGCGGCAGGCGTGAATCGGTGGTTGAGATCGACGCCGAAACAAAGGCCCTTCTCCCTCGCCAAAGCCACCATCTCCTGGGCCTCGGGGATCTCATTGGAAATGGGCTTCTCGCAGAGCACGTGACATCCGGCCTCCAGGGCCTGCATCGTGGGCAGATGGTGGTCGCTGCCGTACTCGTAGCCACCGGTCGCCACGCTGCACAGGTCTGGCCCCACCTCTCCCAGCATCTCCTCGACGTCGTAGTAGGCAGACACCCCCAACCGCTGTGACGCTGCATCGGCGCGCTCGCGGTCGATGTCGCACACCCCGACGAGATCCGACAGCTCGTCATCCCTGTAGATGTCGGCATGCCGATTGCCGATGGGCCCCATCCCAATCACGCAAACGCGGATCATCGAACAGTCTTCCTCCAATACTCAAGACGTACTCCCGCAGAGGCGCAGAGACACGGAGGGAAGAACCAGATCCATCAGTCCTTCTTGGCGTCCTCTGCGTGCTTGGCGAGAGCGTGCTCTTCGGGCACCGCGCGACGAGATCGTCAGAGCGTAACGACCGTGTCGTTCTCCCAGGACTCGATGATCGCCTCGATGATGCTCTGCACGTGCAGGGCGTCGGCTCCGGAAGCGTCCACCTTTTCAGGTGCGACCTGCGCCAGATTCTGGTCGACCCACGTCCCGATCCGGCTGTCGAAGGTCTCGTTGAACCCCATCATTCCGCCCAGGTAGGAGTAGGTCTCCACCTCCTGCGAGAAGCGGGGGTAGAACTCCAGGTGTTCGCAGGCATCCCGGATGACGAACCGGGCCTGCGAGCCGACCACCTCGAGCGTCTCCAGGCCGTAGCTGCCGCCGGCGTCGTAGCTCCCTGTGAGGTGGCCGACCGCGCCGTTCTTGAAGAGCAGGTTGGCCTGGACATTGGACCAGCATACCCGTCGGGCGTTCGGATCGTCCCTCTTGAGCCCGCGCTTGAAGAAGGCCTGGACCTTCTCCACATCGCCAGCGAAGTAGCGCATCACGTCCAGCGAATGGGGATGGAGGGCTCGAATGTGGAACCAGGGCGAGGTCTCGTTGGGGTTGTTGATCCACATCGTCATGTTGACGATGTTCAACTCGCCGAACCGCCCTTCCTCTACCCACTCCTTCGCGCGAAGGGCCGCAGGCGTAAACCGGTGGTTCAGGTTGATGCCGTACCGCAGGTCCTTCTCCCTGGCCAGCGCGACCATCTCTTCGGCCTTGCTGATCTCGTTTGAGATGGGCTTCTCGCCCAGCACCGGGAGGCCACCCTCCAGAAGCTGCATCGTGGGCTCGTAGTGGTCGCCCCCGTTCTCCGCCCCGGCCGTACACATGCTTGCGGCGTCGATCTCGATTCCCGCGGCCAGCATGTCCTTGACGGAGTAGAAGGCCGTGGCGTCGTACTTCTCGGCAGCCATGTCGGCCTTTTCCTTGATGAGGTCACATACCGCCACGATCTCACAGTCGTTACGGCTCTGGTAGACGCTCGCGTGTCGGTTCCCGATTCCACCGAGACCAACGATGGCAACTCTCAAAGCCATCTCAGTTCCTTTCTTCGCTAGGCCATCAACGGCTGGAAGTAGTCGAATGAGCGCTTGATCACGTCGTCGACCTGCTCCACCGTGTAGTCCTTGGTGCCGACGATCTCCAGCACCGCATAGGTGAGACCGGGGATCTTCTTGAACTCCTCCGCGAGGGGGGGTAGGTTCAGGTCGCCGTTCGGAGCGATCTGTCCCTCCACGGGTCCGATGGCCGTCTGGCGGCCCTTGACGTCGC
>JASLMQ010000317.1 GCA_030746455.1 Candidatus Latescibacterota bacterium | reverse complement strand
GCCAAGCCGAACAAGCCCCCTCCTCAGACAGCTCACGCTCCTCGACAGTATCGCCATCATCGTCGGCATCATCATCGGCGTGGGTATCTTCCGGGTGCCCAGCTCCATCGCAACCTACCTCCACTCCCCGTGGCTGATCCTCGCCGCGTGGATCGTGGGTGGCCTGCTGGCCCTTTGCGGAGGCCTGTGCTACGCAGAGCTCTCCGCCTCGTTACCCCGCACGGGCGGCGACTACGTCTACCTCCGTGAATCCTACGGGCGGGCCGTCGGTTTCCTGTTCGGCTGGACCAAGCTGCTCGTGGTTCGACCCGGATCGATCGCCGGCATCGCCTACATCTTCGCCGGCTATGCCGCGTACTTCCTGCCCATGTCCCCCCTGAGTACTCGCCTGGTGGCCATCGCCGCGATCGCGGCCCTCACCCTCGTCAACCTCGTCGGCCTCCGGTTCGGCAAGTCCGCGCAGAACATCCTGGTGGCGGCCAAGATCCTCGGCGTGCTGATGCTCGGGATCGTAGGCCTCGGGCTGAGCAGCGGCCAGCTCCCTTCAGCAGGTGCAATCGCCGGGCGGGCCGATGCGCTGTCCCTTCCCGCGGCCTTCGGCCTGGCCCTCATCTTCGTCATGTGGACATACGGGGGGTGGAACGAGGGTACCTACGTGGCCGAGGAAATGCAGAACCCGGAACGCGATCTTCCCCGCTCCATCGTGATCGGAATCCTGGGCGTCCTCGTCCTCTACATCCTGCTCAATAGCGCCTACCTGCTTTGCATCCCACTTTCCGAGATGCAGGGCTCCGAGATGGCCGCATCCCTTCTCGCCGAGCGGCTCTTCGGAGCCCTGGGAGGAAGGCTGATCGCCCTGATCGTGATGGTGTTCGCCCTGGGCGCGCTCAACGGCCTCATCCTCACCGGCGCGCGCATCTCCTACGCGCTGGGCAGCGACCACGGGGCCTTCGGCGCCATCGCCTGGGTCCACGACAGGTTCCGCACGCCCGCCGTCGCTCTGCTGATGAACGGCGCCTGGGCTTCGGTGCTCGTCTTCTCCGGGACCTTCGACCGGCTCGTGTCCTACACGGGCGCCGTGACGTGGCTGTTCTTCGGGCTCACCGGGGGCAGCCTCTTCATCCTCAGACGGCGTCTCCCAGATCTGGTAAGGCCCTATAAAGTATGGGGTTATCCGGCTGTCCCCGCGATCTTCCTTGCGGTGAGTCTCTGGCTCACGTACAATACACTCATGTACAGTCCTTCGGGGGCTGTGCTGGGGGTCATCATCATGCTGACGGGATTGCCGGTCTACCTGTTGACAAGACGCAAGGGCGACTAGGGCGAGCAGGTGTCCAGAGGAGAACGAGCGATGGCAGTCTACCTGGTACGACACGCCGAGGCGAAGCACGAGGATGAGGACCCGGAACGCCCGCTCTCGGATACTGGCTGGGAGGAAGCACGCAAGGTGGCCGCATTCATCTCGCAGATCAGGGGACTCCGCGCCCAGCGAATCCTCCACAGCGGCAAGGCACGGGCGCGCCAGACGGCCGAGGTCCTGGCCGAGGTGCTTCAACCGGCAGAGGGCGTGGAAGAGACAGACGGCCTCGATCCCAATGCGGATCCCTTCATCTGGGCAAACCACCTCGGTGACACCGAGGAGAACATCGTCCTGGTCGGTCACCTCCCGCACATGGGCAGGCTTGCGGGTCTTCTGGTGACCGGCAAGCCGGACAGAGAGGCCGTTCAGTTCCAGAGCGGCGCCCTCGTCTGCTTGGATCAGCAGGAGGCCGAGAACTGGACGGTGCAGTGGATGGTGGTGCCGCGCGTGCTGCCAGCGGCAGACGACTGACGACAGACCGCAGACCACTGCGGGCGACTATCGTCGTCCGTGGTCCGTGGTCTGTCGTCCATCCTTGGGGATCACACATATGGACTTGGTTGTGAAGGTAAAGGAAATCAGGGGCAGATGCCCGGTCTACGCCTTGGGAGACACCTTCAGGCTTGAGAACGGCTACCGTCTCGTGTCCGACATCCCCGTCTGCATGCACGGGCTGGCCTCGCTGCTCCCTCACTACAACGCACTGCGCGTCTCGGAGCCCTCGGCCTGGGGATTGGCGGGCGCGGACGACCCCTCGAAGGCCTATGTGCAGTGTCTCGACGCATGCGACCACACCGGCGGGGGTACGGCCGTGTTCGAGATCAGTCGCAAGGGCGATTGAGAGGCTCGGTTAGCGGGGAGACAGAGGCATGCAGGGGGTAGCGCTGGACAGGAAAAAGCAGTTGACAAGCCGGGCGACCATTGTATATTCAGACCTGCTTAGAACCTGGAGAGATGAACCATCGGGGGGCCTTTGCCGGGGCAGCCAGAGATCGCCGGAGCCTGGGGTGAGTCCCGGGACTCCAGGCGGCTTGGCGTGCCCGGCTCAAGTGCGAAGAGAAAGCGATTAAGCCATTGATTTTGGGAATCTTAGTGCATGGCTAGCTTGCTCCGCTACCTGAGGCCGGACCGCATTCTGGTCGACATGAAGGCCCGCAAGAAGGCCGCGGCGATCCGAGAGCTCGCGCTGCCCCTGAAGGGTGGGCCGGAGATCGTCGACTTCCGGGAGTTCCTGTCGAAGCTCTTCCAGGAGGAGTCCCGGGCAGGCACGGGCGTGGGCGAAGGGGTGGCCATCCCCCACTACCGTGACGGGGTCGTCGATGAGCCCGTAATCGGCCTGGGACTATCCCAGAAGGGCATCGACTGGGGAGATGGGAAGCCGGTGCAGATCGTGGCCCTGATCGGGTGGCCGGATAAGCACAGCCAGACCTATCTGAAGACCGTGGCCGAGGTCGCCCGAGTGCTGCACTCGGAGTCAGTTCGCCAGGAGCTTCTCAAAGCCGAATCCCCGGAGGCCGTGGTCGAAGTCCTTAAAAAAGAAGGCGTTACCTGACTCTTCGGGTCGCCAGGCACGTGCGAACGGCATATAGAGAGGCCCCGACGGAATAGCCGTCGGGGCCATTGCTTTGCCGTCGGGCGACCTCTCACCCGAGAAGCGTCTTGGCCGCCGAGAGCAGGGCCTCCACGTGCTTGGGCGTCGCACTCTCGCCCATGATGCCGATCCGCCAGGCCTTGCCCTTGTACTCCCCGAGCC
>JASLMQ010000316.1 GCA_030746455.1 Candidatus Latescibacterota bacterium | reverse complement strand
GAACCAAAACTCCTCGCGGAAGTGTGCCACGGTGTGCTCGTGGTCGGTGAAGTGGCCCCCGGGACCGACCTCGACGATGATGTCGACGGCCCGGCGATCGGGCTCACCACGGACGCCCCGGAGTATGTGCTTGATGTAGCGGACGATCTCATCGTCGATCACCAGCTGTCTGAAGGAGAAGGTCATGTTCTTTTCGATTTGACCGAGGGTGCCGACGCCGACCGCGCCCACCATGAGCGGGAAGAGCATGGACAGCCCCTTCTCGATGCCGGCCTGGACGCCGCTCAGGCAGGCATCGGTGCGTCCCCCGTGGGCACCGCCTGGCCGCTTGTAGAAGTCGGCGACCATCTGGTTCGTGGCCGCGGCCATCAGGATCACGTCCGGCCCGCTGTAGGGGAAGCTGGCGGACTTCATATCGGCCATGCCGCAGATCACCTCGATGCTGACGGTTGCCTCCGGGTCGATGGCGTAGCCGAGGACCAGGCCCACGAGAGACTCGGCGATGCCCTGTGTGAGGACGCCAAGCATGGTCGCAGGGGCGGTCGTGCCCGCGCAGGGCATCGAGTAGAGCCACTGCGGGAAGCCTCGCTTGATGTTGTCGATGAAGATGTCGGCCATGTTCCTGTCGAGACAGAGCGGGGACCGGATGCCGCAGTAGCCCACGAGGAGGGGGCGTTTCTTCAGCTCTTCCTCACCGCCTCGGACGACCGCGGCGATCTGCGAGATGTATTCGATCTGGGTCGTGTCCCAGAGCTCGATGCCGCCGGGCTTGGACGTGTTCTTGACCAGCTCGGCGGTGACCGTGACCGGCCTGAGCTCGTGGGGGATCTCCTGTGCCGAACAGGGCGGGCCGACGAAGTCGATGTGCTCGAGGGCATCGGCCAGGCGGATGCTGTCGCGCACGTCCTGAAGGGTGGCGTAGCGCCGGTTGCCGTCCAGGTCCAACACGTTCGGCGGGAAGGCCCCGCAGTTGATCCTGAAGTCGTGATGGACTACGCGCGGCATCGTGGCGAAGTACATGTTCTGGGAGCCGAACGACATGGGCTCGCGGTTTCCGCGGCTGGGCTCGAGCTCGAAGCTCGTGCGCATCGTGTCGACCGCCTTCTGGACGAGCTTTCGTGGGAGCCAGACGCGCTTCTGCTCCCTGTCGACGCGGCACCCGGCCGCATCGAGATAGTCGACGGCTCCCTCGTGGTCGATCCACAGGCCAGCGCGTTCAAGGATTTCCAGCGCGCCGTCGTGAACGCTCTGCATCTCCTCCTGGCTGAGGACGCTGATGACGCCGGTGAGTGTGCTCATTTGGGTAGTGTCTCCAACGCTGCGCTGTAGCCTTCGCGCAGCTTCTGATTGATGCCCTTCTTGAACCTCCCCTTCAGACAGAACTCGACGACCGAGCCGTCGACTTCGTAGCCGCCCTCGTCGATGAGCGAGTCGTCGGGTATGTAGGCGATCCCGTCGCCGTAGCCGACGAAGATCAGGTCCACCCCCTCGAAGGCCTTCTCCACCTCCTGTTTGACCTCCACGCAGACCTCCCCGCAGAGCATGGCCATGTACAGGTCGTCGGCGAGCCTGACGACGGCGGCGTGAAGGGGGACCGTGTTGTCGGTCGAGTCGTAGCGGTCGAGGATCACGCGTAGACGGTTGCCACTCGAGCTCGGGGAATCGACTTCCCTGGCGGCGAGATCCTCGAAGTAGGACTTCGGCTTCACCTCGGTTTCGGGCTCGACCACGAATTGCACTGCTCCCAGGTGAGGCTCGACCGCGCGAAGCCTGCCGGCGGCAACGGCACCCCGAACCGCGGAGGCCATGGACTGCGCCATCCCGTCCAGGTCGCCGAACGTGCAGTCCTTCCACCGGTGGTCAGGGCGCGCCGCGATGAGCGGACGCGAGTTGCCGCCGGCTCCCTGGAAGAACATGGGTACGCAGCCGTAGAAGTCTGCCTCCAGCAGCTGGCAGATCCGCCCCGGGTACTCCGCGGACAGCCACAGCGTGGCCCCCAGGGTGACGGGGTGGCAGGCGAAGTTGAGGAGGAGCACCTTGCATGCCCCCTCGGCGTCGGACAGCTTGAGTATGCTGAGGCGTCGGTCCTTGTTGCCCTCGAGGTTGGGCGCGTTGCGCATCTCGCCGTCGACGCGGGCACGACGATTGATGCTCCACTCGCCTTCGACCCAGCCGAACTCCATTTCGCCATCGACCACGTTCAGGAGCGCGCGATCGATGCAGCTCTTCGTTCGATCGAGCAGGAACGCCTCGTACTCCGGCGATGACTGGCCGGGGTCGTAGACCTCCAGAGCGGGTCCGGCGTGGTTGTGGGTGTAGGAGACGAGGAGGTCTTCGGCGTCGATCCCGTGTTGCGTCTGGATGTAGTCGGCGATGGTTTCGGTGAGGGCGAAGTCGTGCATCAGAAGGTCGTAGGTGATGAGCACGACGCGCTGGTTTCCGTCATCCAGGACCAGCGTCTTGACGAACAGGTCGTCGTGGATCCCGGTGAACCACTCCTTCTGAAGGGTGCCGTAGCCGCCCATGTGCATCCGGACGGCGGGCGTTATCAGGTCTCGCGCTACTCCAAACCTCATCTGGACTCTCCTTTGGCGCGCACAAATCGGGTCGGGTTGGAGAGGTTCTGGTACCGAGTCTTGATCCAGTCATCGTTTCGGGCGACGTCCGAGATCGCAACGTGTTCGATCTGCCCCTGGAAGCGCGCCGCGCCCTTGCCTATGTGGCCGACGGAGACCGAGGCGTCGCAGCGCTGCACGGGTCCGGAGCCGGGCCGCTCGGCGACCAGGACCCCGTCGACGAAGAGCTTGATGGTCCTCCCGTTGTAAACCCCGACGAGGTGGTGCCAGCCGGGCTGAAGCGACCGATGGCCGGCCACGCCGACGACGCCCGACGTCGTGTTGACCCGGAAGGTGGGGCCGGGAACGGACGCGCACAGGCCGCCGTTGTGGCCGCAGTCGCCGTACCGCAGGCTGAACGCGCCCTGGGTGCCGAGGGTGTCGTAGCGCAGGATCCTGCCGTGGAAGCGGTCGCCCACGCCGTCGTAGAGCGGGGCGCAGTAGATGTAGCGTCCATCGAAGGCGGCCCCGTTGTAGCCCACGGTGACGAGCCCGTCGGCCTGCCCGCCGTCGGCGGCGTGCCACGCGTCCGGATCGTCGAACGCGCGCTGCGTGTCATACCTGAGGAAGTTGCAGTGATAGCGCATCTGCCCCTCATCGTCATAGCGGGTCCACGGGACGAAGTAGACGAACCGGCCGTCGAAGCAGCCCCCGTCGAATCCGTCGGACGCGATGCCGGAGGTGGCGCTGGCGTCGTAGGTCTGCCAGGAGCCGGCGTCCGTGAACGTGCCTTCGATGTCGTACCGGATCATCAGACCGTGGCTGTAGGCGACGTAGTAGACGTACCGACCGTCGAACACGCCTCCCACGTAGGCCTTCATCCCCAACGGCTTGCCGTCGAAAAACTCCCAGCTCGCGGCATCACCGAAGTCGCCGGCAGTATCGTAGCGAAGGGCCACGCCCGTTGCCAGCGGGATGAAGTAGATGTGGCGGCCGTCGAACACGGCGCCGTCATAGCAGGCCGTCTCGTCCGAGAGGGCCTTTGCGTCGAAGATGCTGTAGCTGGCCGGGTCCCTGAAGTCGCCTTGCGTGTCCAGCCGGAGTACGGATCCGCTCAGCACCGCCTCGGATATGGTGGGTTCCGATGTCTCCTCGTAGCCCGGGCAGAAGTAGACGTAACGGCCGTCGCAGGCCGCGGATTGATGGGAGTGGGCCAGACCTGCATCGTGGGCGCTCCAGCTCGAGCTGTTCTTGAAGTCTCCGTGGGTGTCGTAGCGCAACACTCGGCTGTGATACCCGTCTCCCCGGTCGCGGGGGGTGAAGATCATGTAACGGCCGTCGAAGGTGGCCCCGTAGTAACAAACGGTCCGAAGCTTGTCGGTCCGGCTCGCGTCGTAGGCCTCGTAGCTGGCCGGATCGTGGAAATCCCCGTGGGTGTCGTAGCGCAGGACGTTCCCGTGGACAGAGAGCCGGTCCTTGGAGAGGGTACGGATGGGGCAGAAGTAGACGTGGCGGCCGTCGAATGCCGAGCCGTAGAAGCCGATGCAGTCCAGCCCGTCGGTGTCTCCCGCATCGTATCCGCTGAAGGTGTCGAAGGACTCCAGCGGCTTCCATCTCGAGACCAGTGGCTGCATGGCCTCGGGTCTGTAGCCGTCGGTCTGGACCCAGGCCTCCACCGTGATCTGATCGTCCATGGAGACGGCGTCGTCGTAGGCGACGTCGGCATGGGCCTCTGCCTGTCGGCGATGGACGACCTTGTAGCCCTCGTCCCAGACCCGATCGTCTGGAGACGATGGCGCGGGCTCACCGCACACGAGATCCAGGTCGGTGTCATCGGTGCAGGAGAGCTTAGGAATGCGGACCCAGGCCGACAGCGAACCCGCTCGGGGATCGTAGTCCACGACCTCGTGGGACAGTATCGAGGCGTCCTGGGTGAGGCGGAAGTGGACCTCGCTACCGTCCTCGCATGTGACGGACCCTCCCTCTGCGGCGGATCGGAGCGCCGGATCGGTCACCGAGACCAGGACGGCGAAATCGCGCTGATCCTGGTTCAGGACGCGGGTGTGGTCGATGGATAGGGGGATGCGGCGCGTGTGGCTGTTGGACATTTCTGCTTCCTTGGCTGAGCTTTGGGTCGATCAAGTCGGCTGTGCGACTCAATCTGACGACGGACGACGGACCACAGACCACCAGACCAAACCGACGGCCGTTCCCGTCGTCTGTCGTCAGTCGTCCGTGGTCGGGCCTCTGTGGTCTGTCGTCGGGTCTCTCAGACCCTCGGGAACTCGCCTTCGGGGTTGTCGCAAACCTCGTGCAGGAGGGTCATGAACCGGCGGAGGCTCGGGAACGTGACCAGGGGCTGGATGCCGTGGTCGCCATTCGGGAAATAGCGTCCTCTCTCGAGGAGCGGCGTCACCTTGCTCATGATCTCGGACTCGATGGCGTCCTCGTTGCCCTCGTTGACGGTTTCCTTCTCCAGCCAACCGAAACAGATGAATTCGGGAAGCTCCTCCCTGATGCGGAAAAGGTCGTTCCCCGCCTTCACTTCCCACGGGTAGATTCCATCAACGCCCAGGGAGGCTGCGAGGCTCGCGAACTCCATCGCGTTGCCGTCGGTATCGACGGCAACCAGGGATGCACCATGGGCGTGTGCGTGGTCGCAGACGGTCTGGTAGTAGCCGCCAAAGAACGTGCGGAACTGATCCGGCGAGATCAGCATGCCGTGGTTGTAGCACAGGTCTTCGCCGAGCTGGACGATTTCCGGCCGGAGGCGCTCGATGAGGGGGAATACGCCTCGCACGGTCTGCTCGAGCTTCCAGGCCATCATGTCGTGCACGAGTTCCGGGTCGTCGTGGAAGGCATAGCTCGCAGCCTCGGGACCCATCAATCCGCGCACGAAGCCGTAGCCACCTCCCGCGGAGATGGTCAGGGGGCCCTGCCGGTCGTCGTAGGACCGGCATCGCGATTCCAGCTCCTCGGGCGACAGAGCCTGGCGGGGATCGCTCCGCTCCTTGTAGAACTCCCAGGACTCCCGGTCTCGGACAGCGTAGCGGATGAACTCAGGCATGATGTAGGTGATGTCGTTGTCCACCACCTGACGGGTGACGGCGCCGCTCTCGGACTCGATAACCTCGTAGCCGCCCTCGACGCGGACATTCGTCCTGAAGCCGCGTGCCCCGCCCACGAGCGAGAAGTCCAGGGTGATCGGGCCGGTGGTCCCCCAGTAGCGGTACCAGCTGTCGACATCGCGCACCTTCAGCCCCCGGCCGTAGCTGCCACCGACCCACGCGGGCATGCCCGTGTGCACCAGACGGTCGTGGGTCTTTTTCATGCACCCGCGGCTCATGCCGGGGGCCCCGTGAAACCCGAAGATCGGCATGTAGTCCGGGGTCTCGCCGTTGACCACGGCGAGGAAGCGCTCGAGTTCGGTCATGAACGCAGTTCCTCTGATACGATTGGGTGGTGTCGGCATTGATGCTCGATGATTCATAGGTACACAAAAAACACCCGTCAAAGTCAAGCGATTATCGACGGGTGGTGTCAGAAGGGGTCTCGACGACCGGCTGAATCAGGGCTTCTCGTGGTCCAGCCGGTACTTGCGGTAGAGGTGGCGGAACTGGTCGTAGGTGAGCTTGAGCGATTTGGCGGCTTCCCGCTGGTTCCATGCGGCATCTTCGAGCGCGCGCCGTAGCAGCCCGAGCTCAAAGGCCCGGGTCTGTGATTCGTACCCCTCCGATGACGGTGCGGGGGCCGATTCGTGGAACTCCGGCGGCAGATCTTCCACCTCGATGGCCGCACCGAGTGCCACACAGGCCGCGCGCTCGACGGCGAACTTGAGCTCCCGCACGTTACCCGGCCAGGCGTGAGCGTAGAGCCGCTTGAGCGCATCGGGTGAGAAGGGTCGGTTCTCCAGGTCCGGGACCTCCTGGGTGATCTTCTCGGCGAAGAACTCGGCGAGGGGCTGGACGTCCTCGCGCCGCTGGCCGAGCCTGGGGATCCGGATGACTTCGAAGCAGAGACGGTCGTAGAGGTCGCGACGGAACCGGCCCTCGGCCATCTCCTGCTCGAGGTCTGCGTTGGTGGCGGCGATGATGCGGACGTCGACGGGGATGGGCGCCGATGCACCAACGCGCTGGACCTCCTGGTACTCGATGGCGCGCAGGATGTTCTGCTGGAACTCCGGCGTCGTGTTGGCGACTTCGTCCAGAAAGAGGGTGCCCCCGTTTGCCGTCTCGAACCGCCCGGCCCGGGCCTCGGTCGCCCCGGTGTAGGCGCCCTTTTCGTGTCCGAACAGCTCACTCTCCAGAAGGGTGGCCGAGAGGGCGGCGCAGTTGACCTTGACGAAGGGGCGCTCCTGCCGATTTCCTCCGTAGTGGATTGCCGCCGCGATGAGCTCCTTGCCCGTGCCGCGGTCGCCCAGGATAAGGACCGGCCGCGGGATGGAGGCGATGCGCTGGGCCTGCTGCATGATCTGCTGCATCTGGGGGCTTACGCTCACGACCTGATACCGCTTGCCGAATTCCGCGCGATAGTATCGGTTCTCCCGGTCCAGGTCGTCCACGGCCGCCTGCAACCGGGCGTTCTCCTGGAGGACGCGGAGCATCCGGTCGACCTTCTCGAGACTGAGCTCAAGCCGGTCCTCGACGTAGAAGTCCTTCTCGATGAAGTCTGCCGCACCCAGCCGGAGTCCGGCGACGGCCGTGTCGACCGTTCCCTTCCCGGTGAGGATGATGACGGGGAGGTCCGGGTCCTCCGATCGCATCTGCTGGAGCACCTCGAGGCCGTCCGGCTCGTCGGGACCGAAATCGAGGTCGAGGATGGCCAGGTCCACTTCCCCTTTCGTCTCTCGGAGATAGGTCAGCGCTTCGGTCCCCGAGGCACAGGCATGAACGGTTCGGCCTTCGGCCACCAGGCTTCGGGCGAGCATGTCGAGAACCTCGGGCTGGTCGTCTGCAATTAGGATGTGGGCATTCACGGGAAGACCTGTGAGACGTATGGTGGTGAGAGGGGCACCTGCTGCAGACCCAGGCGTCTGAGCCTGGATACGCACGACGACGGACCACAGACCACGGACCACCGGAAAACCGGCCTCACGGCGCAATGGTGTCGTCTGTGGTCAGTGGTCTGATCTTACTCTATGAATTCTTCCGACAGGGGACCGTTGGGCGTTTGCGAGGGCGTGCCCTGCAGGCGGATCGCATCCTTGCCCGACGTGATTTCGAAATCGACTGGCAGGTCGATCCGGAACACGGCCCCGGCTCCGGGCCGACTGATCACCCTGAGGTTCCCCCGATGGGCGGAGACGATGCGGTCGCAGATGCTCAGGCCGTAGCCGTTCCCTTTCTCCTTGGTCGAGTAGCCGGGATCGAAGATCCTGGCCTGAACGGCCTGGGGAATCCCGGGGCCGTCGTCTTCGACCTCGATGTAGACCGAGGCCCGCCGCGAGTCGTAACCCGTCTGAACGGTCACCTGGCCGTCCTCGCCGATGGCCTCCGAGGCGTTCATCACCAGGTTGGTGATGGCCTCGCGCAGCATGGCGGGGTCGGCGCGGACCTGGGGGACGTCCGGCTCGGTTGCGAACCGAAGGTTGTCGCCGACGTACCGGATCCCGACGGTCTCGCAGGTCCTTCGCGCCAGCACGGGGATGTCCACCAGCGTGGGGTTCAGGGAATCGTGCTTCATGGACCGAAGATAGTCGACCCACTGATCGTAGATCCGCTCCTGCTCGTGGGCGATCTCCTTGAGGTCGTCGAGCTCGGGGGCGTCGCCGGTTCGGCCCTTGATCAGCCGGCGCATGCGACTGCCCACGACGCCCATCAGGTTCTTGAGCTGATGGCCCCGGGTGTAGAGGCTCTCGAAGACCTGCGCGCGGCCCAGGTCGATGAGCTCGAGGGACAGGCGGGAGAGGACCGAGGCCGACTGGGCGCCGAATTCCTCGATGATCGAGGTGGACTCGCGTTCCATCTGCGAGGGGTTCATCTGGTCGAAGAGGAGTCGAGCCAGGTTGCGGTAGGGAAGGACGTAGTCGGGCTCGAGGTGGATCGCGATCTTGAAGGCGCCCAGCGCGGGAATGGTCTGCCCGGCCTGCATCAGCAGCACGCCGAGGTTGTTGTGCCCGGGGGCGAACAGGGGCTCGGCCTCGATTCCGCGCCGGTAAATGGCGATGGCCTCATCGCGCCCCTTCGCAGTGTCGTCGAGCAGGCTCCCCAGGAGGAAGCAGACCCGGTCCAAGTTCGCGCAGGGCACGCCGCGGTCGGCAGCGGCCAGGATGGCCTTGAGGGCCTCTTGGGCCTTCTGCCGTCCGTCGGATCCAGGGGCGTCTCCCCGTGCATAGAGCAGGGCCAGCTCGAAGCGGGAGCCGAGATGATCGTCGTCGAGCTCGAGTGCCTCGCCAAAGGCTCTGCGGGCCTTGTTGAGGTCGACCTTCTTGAGCTCGCAGAGGCCGACCTTAAAGCGGAGGTCCCCGTCGTCTGGGGCAAGCTCGAAACACCGTTCGAAGCAGGCCCGAGCCCCTTCCCAGTCCTCGTTCGCGTACAGGGCGACGCCCAGATTGTGGTGCGCTCGGATGCTGTTCGGGTCCGACGCAATGGCTGCGTGGTAGGCCTGCGCCGCGGCGTCGGGATCCCCTGACTCGAGGGCCTCATCGCCCTGGGTGCGAAGCCTCCGGGCCGCCTCGTGGGCGGACTCCGGGAGCGCGTCCGCGATCTCGATTCGGTCGGGCGTCCTGGAGCCGTTCGATGGGCCGTTCAGGTTTGTCACGTTGGCCTCGGACCCCCAGAAGCGGGGAACTACGAAAGACGCGAAAAACGCGAAAGGAAGACACACCTGAGTGGAGGAAGGCCCAGGCGCTTCGCTACCGGACCCTGTGGGCCCGCAAGAAGCCCCACCCGACCGTGCCAAGCACCAAAGCGGTGACGATTGGTGAGAGCGCCTCACTCAACCCCTCGGCCTGGCCGGATGCCACCCGGATCGTCGTCCATTCGATGTAGCCGAAGACCCAGACCAGCTTCCCCTTGACGACCCGGAGGAGCGTTCGGCCGATCCGGCTTCTGGCGCTTCCCAGGAGAGCTGCTGGACTGCATCACCGGCCTCCAGACCTGGACCGTTTCCTGAACGTTGAGCGTGGAGTCCTGGCGGCGGGTTTCCGCCGTCTCAGGCTTTCGGGGACGGGGACTCAGGCTGGGTCTCCCCCTCATCCCCTTCGGCCTTATCCCCGTCGTCGCTCCGGATGGACGTATCGGTCTGCTGTTCGCCTCCTCCCATCATCCTGCCGAGGAATTCGGGGAGCTCCAATCCGGCCAGTCTCGCCAGGTCGTGCATAGGTGGGATCGTTCCCATTAACCGCTGTCCCAGGTTGGACAGTCCCCCGCCTCCGTTGCCGGTATCCCAGACCACCACCTTCTCCAGCGGGAGGTTCTGAATGGCTTCGGCCTGGATGCCCGCAACCTCGGTCAGCCGTTCGATGATGAGGAAGGCGGCTGCGGCCTGGTCATTGCTGCCGCAGGCCTCCAACAGCCGCCTGTAGCCCTCGGCCTTGGCATCAAGGATGGCCTGCGTACCTTCTGCCTCTGCCTGCATTCTGGCAAGGATGGCCGCGGCCTCACCCTCCGCCACGATGGCCTTCTGTGCCTTCTCGGCCTCGGCCTCGACGACCTGCTGTTGCTTCTGGGCCTCGGCGGGTACCACCACTTCGGCCTTCAGCCGCGCCTCCTCGCGCAACGCCCTGGCGTCCTCGGCCTCTTTCTCCGCCCGCTCCTGTGCAACCCGGATGGCACCGTCCGCGGCCCTTGCCGCCTCCTGCCCCTTCTGCCTCGCCGACTCCTCGGCAACGTGCTGCTCGGCCAGATAGCCTGCCTTCTTCGAGTTGGCCACCGCCTCGGCCTCCACCGCCTCGGCCT
>JASLMQ010000315.1 GCA_030746455.1 Candidatus Latescibacterota bacterium | reverse complement strand
GGCGGAGTAGACAACCAAGAACAGGAAACCATTGAAAATTGGGGAATTGGAAATTGTGTGCCGGGCCTATGGAGGAAGAGCCGGGTTGGGATGAAGTGATCGGGCCTGGATGGAGGGGAGAGGCGTTGGCTCTGGGCATGCATGGCTCTCCGAGGATGCGATGGGATTGACGAGTGCGTTCCGTGAGGCGGTTCGAGGTTTGAGGCGGACGGGAACGGTCGGCATCGTATCGGTGCTGACGGCCGGCGCGTCACTCCTGGTCCTGGGCCTGTTCGCGCACCTTGTTGCCGGTGGGTACGTGCTCGCCGAGTCGCTCCGGGGGCGAGCGGAGATCGAAGTGTACCTGAAGGACAGCACCAGCAGAAGGCGTGCGCTTTCGATCGCGCGAGACCTAGAGGACATGCAGGGCGTGTCGGCTGCCGTCTATCTGGACAAGGAGGCCGCTGCGGCCGAGTTCGAGGGGATGTTCGGCGAGGGTCTGCTGGAGGCCGTGTCAAGGAACCCCTTGCCCGCGTCCATCCGGGTGGGCCTGACGGGTGAGGCCGAACTCTCGGTTCGGGCGCGCCTGGTGGCCGATGCGGCTTCGGGTTACAAAGAGGTGGAAGCGGTCGACACGGGAGCGTCCTGGCTGGAATCGTTGGATCGGGCCCTGGCGACTGCAACGTGGGTGGGTCTCCTGCTCGGCGGCGTGCTTTGTCTGGCCTGTGCCTTCGCGGTGAGCAACACGGCCAAGCTGATGGTCCTGGCGGAGCGCGAGGCGATCGAGGTGATGCGACTGGTGGGATCGACCGGCGGCACGATCCGGCTCACGTTCTTGCTGGGAGGCGCGCTCCAGGGATTCCTGGGGGGCGCCCTGGCGGCGGTCGCGCTCTGGATCGGCAGGGGATGGTGGACCTCGTGGATTCCGGGACCTGACGGGTCGCCGACGTTCTCCGTCGGGCCGTGGCTTGTGCTGCTGGGGATCCTGCTGGGGGTCGTGGGTAGCTGGGCCTCACTGGGCCGGGTACTTAGTGCGGTGAGTCGAAAGACGTGAAACGTGAGACACTTCGGTACAGTGGCTACGCCACTTACTCAGTGCAGGCGTCAGACGTGAGACGGCCAAGACCTCTATGCATCTTCGCGGGGGTGATCGCGCTGGCCGTGGTTGTGGCGACGGGTGATCAGGCCCGTGCGCAGGAGGATCTGAAGGGGGCGCTGAAGGCGGAGCAGGCCGCGCTGGACAGCCTCAAGTCGAAGCTCGAGTCGGATCAGAAACGCCTGGAGGAGGCGAAGTCGGAGCAACGAACCGTTTCCGCGACGCTCGGCCAGCTGGAGCGGGATATCGTGCGCATCCAGACGGAGCTTCGAACGGTGCAGCGCCGAGAGCGCGAGCTCTCCGAACGGGTGGGGTCGGGCAGGTTGGAGCTGGGGAAGATCGAGGATCGGCTAAGGGTGCGACAGGAGGGAATGGCACAGCGGCTTCGGGAGGTCTACAAGCTGGGACGTCGCGCCGGGGTGCAGGTCCTCGAGTCCCCCGGGATCTTCACGACGCTTCAGATCCTCTTCTCGGCCGACTCCTTTTCAGAAGGGCTAAAGCGGCTGCGGTATCTGTCCAGGATCGCGGTACAAGACCAGAGGGACTACCGGGCGATCCGGGTAGATCGCAGGCGAGTGGGGAATGCCCTCACGCTCCAGAGGACCCAGTACACCCACCAGCGGGCGCTGCGACAGGCGAAGGAACGGGCGAAGGCCCAGCTGGACGCTCGGATCGAGGAGCGTAGCAGACGGCTGAAGCGGCTGCGTTCCGACGCCTCGGCCATGGCGGAGGCCATTCGGGAGAACAAGGAAGCGATCGCGCGCTCGGATGAGCGGGTTCGGAAGCTCATCCTCGAGATCCAGGAACGTGAGAGGCTGGGCCAGCGCCTGGCCGAGCTTCCCGAGTTCGACATGGAGGGCCATCGCGGAAGCCTGCGTCGGCCGGTGGCCGGACGGGTGGTGGCCAGCTTCGGGCGATACCAGGATCCCGAGCTCAAGACCTGGACGTTCAATCGAGGCGTGAACCTGGCCGCCTCCGAGGGAACGGATGTACACGCCGTCGCTCCGGGCGAGGTCGTGCTGGTCGACTGGTTCCCCGGATACGGGCAGTTTCTGCTGCTGCGTCATCCGGGTGGGTTCTACACGCTCTACGGCCACCTTGCATCGGTTCTCGTCAATCAGGGGGACATCATGGCGGCCCAGGCGATCATCGGCACCGTGGGAAGCACGGGCCGATTGGATGGAACCCCCCAGCTCCATTTCGAGATCATGCGGGGGGAGGAGCCACTGGATCCCGGGGTGTGGCTCACCCCCTAGCCCCGACCCTCAGAACCGCAACTACGTAAAACGTCCCGGCTGCTGTTGACAACCTGCAGTAGTCGCGTTCCTGCAGTCCGCCGGGACAGGCTCCAGGCGTGAAATGGGGATGGGGGCAGACCTATGAACGCTTGAAAGACCAGCGCATGCGTAAAGTTGTGGCAGTTGAGACGCCAAATGATTATGATATGGGGTTGGTGAGGACGTTTCGGGGCGGCAACAGAGGGCGGTTGCTGGTTGTTCGGACGCGGGGGTTATGAACTACAGCGAGGCCGTAGCCTTTCTTGATACGGACGAGACCATTCTGATCTCGACGCACCGGAACGCAGACGGTGATGGAATCGGTGCGATTCTGGCGCTCAGAGAGGTCATCGACCGGATGGGACGTCGGTGTCGAATCGTGATCAGCGACGAGCGCGTGAACCGGAAGTTCTCGTTCCTGTCCGGGTTCGACCAGATCGAGAGCATCGGGTCGCTTTCGGACCAGACCCGTTTCGACCGGGCCATCTTCGTGGATACGCCCTCGTTCCATGTCCGGCGGGTGGGCGATGTCGTGGAGTTGCTCAACGAGGGCGCGCGGGTCCTGGTGGTCGATCACCATTCGGGGCACGACGACGAGGGCGACGTTCGTCTGGTGGACCCGCTGGCCAGTGCGGCCAGCGAGCTCGTCTTCCGGCTGATCCAGGAGGCGGGGATCGAGGTGACTGCCGAGGTTGCCACGCAGATCTACGCGGGGATCGCTTTCGACACCAAGCTCTTCAAGTTCTCGCATCCGGATCGCGCGCTGAAGGTGTGTGCCGAGTTGGCCGATCTCGGGGCTGACCCGCAGGAGATCGCCGACGCACTCTTCGCGCACGAGAGCTTCGAGACGATCAAGACCCTTGGGGCTGCGCTGTCATCGCTGGAGCTTCACATGGAGGGCCGCGTGAGCACGCTGGTGGTCGACCACGCGGTCTACGCCATGGGAGGCGATCTGGACTACGTGGTGGATTACGCGACAGCGGTCGAGGGCGTCGAGATCGCCCTGTTCTTCAAAGAGGAAGCTCCCGGACGGTTCCGGGTCAGTCTGCGTTCCCGGTGTGAGGTGGATGTGAACGAGATCGCTCAGGCCTTCGGGGGCGGGGGACATCCCAAGGCCTCGGGATGCCAGATCGAAGGCGCTCTGGACGAGGCCAAGCAAGAGCTGCTGCGGGCAGTCGAGCAGAAGATGACCCCGACCCGCTAGCCGAGGCGCACATGGACCTGCTAACGCTAAAAACATGGACCTCCCAGGAGATCCTCGAGACGATCGAGGCGGGACTGGAGGTCAAGGCCTATCCGGAGCGATACAAGGACGAGCTTCGGGGCAAGTCCCTGGCCATGCTCTTCGAGAAGACGTCGACCCGAACGCGATGTGCTTTCGAAGTGGGTATGACGCAATTGGGAGGCCACGCGCTCCATCTGGACTGGATGTCGACGAACTTCGTTCTGTCGGACCTGAAGGATGAGGCCCAGGTTCTGTCGCGTTACGCGGACGGGATTATGGCTCGGATGCTTACCCACGACGGTCTCCGAGAGCTGGTCTCCGGGGCGGAGGTGCCCGTGATCAACGGTTGTTGCGATCGATACCATCCCTGTCAGGCCCTGGGCGATCTGATGACCATTCGCGAGCTTCGCGGCAGGCTGGAAGGGGCGCACCTGGTCTACACTGGGGTGCTGAACAACGTCTGTAACTCGCTGATCGCGGGGTGCACCAAGGCGGGGGTGCAGATCACGGCTGTTACGCCGGAGTCCAACGGGCCGGCAGAGGATCCAGAGCTGATGGACGAAGCACGCGGTTCCGGGCTCTACGGGGAGACGCTCGACCTTCAGGTGGCGGCGGCGGAAGCGGATTTCCTGTACACCGACACCTGGCTCGACATGGAATTCTTCCTGGATCCGGCGCACGACGAGGAGAAGAAGCGTCGCACAGAGGCGTTCGGCCCCTACCAGATCAACGAGGCGCTCCTGGAGAAGACCGAGGCGCAGGTGATGCACTGCCTGCCCGCGCACAAGGGATACGAGGTCACGGCGGGGGTGATGGCAAGCCCGAGGTGCGTGGC
>JASLMQ010000314.1 GCA_030746455.1 Candidatus Latescibacterota bacterium | reverse complement strand
CGATCCCGGAGACCTTCGTAGCCCCGGAGGGCGGCGTCGACGTATCCGGGGAGGCCGAGGCACTTGCCCACGATGGCCTGGGCCTGATACACGCTGGGTGACTTGTTACCCAGGTCAGGGGGATCGCCTGTCCCACCGACGAACCTCTCGGCGGTGAGCAGGTACTCAAGGATGAGGGCCTTCTCGATGCGACCGCGGATCTGCTCGTTCAGGAGGGGGGAGCCGTCGCTATCTGCAGCGTCATGGATTCCGTCGTACGCACGACAGATCTCACCGAGACGGCTCGAGATCGAGTCGACGCTGGGATGGATTCGTCCGCTGCCGAAGTAGGTGGCCAGCATCTTGGCGCAGTCGAAGGTGTCGTCCACAGGGCCGGTTTCGTACCGGCTGTCCCCATAGGCCATGCCACAGAGATGTCGCTTGTACTCCAGCTTCAGCTCCATGAAGTTCCAGGCGGCATAGAGCGGGTCGCAGTCCGCGATCGTGTCGTAGAAGTCGTGATAGAGCCAGTTGGGATAGCATTCCGTGAAGCGGAGGAGAATCCTGGTGGCGGCCCGGGCGTATCGCGCTTCTCCCGTCAGCCGATAGCAGAGGGAGAGCCGGCCTGCGGCGGAGGTCATAAACCCGACCTTCATCGCCCGTACGTAGCCCGTGAAGCTGGAGTGCACGGGCTTTCCCACCCACTTCCATGCGTGCGTGCCGCTGCGGTCCTCGGGGTGGGTGCGCTCAGCCTCGCTCGCGCAGTAGGTGAAGGTCTGCCGCCTGCGGGGGCAGACGAGCCGAATCGTCTCGGGGAATTCGGGATCGGGGTAGGTCTGACCGCAAGCGACGCACCGGACGATATCCGGATCCCGGTAGTCCCACCTGATCGAGCGATAGGCCAGGCCCTCCTGCGAGGAGACGCCCACGCAGTTGGGGCAGGTGAGGCCGTAGGGATTGGTGGGGGTGAGCTCGGGGATCATTCGTTGGACGTAGCCGTCGGGCTGGCCCGCCACGTGATCGGCGACTCGCTTGAGGTCCGCGAACCATACTTCGCCCCATCGCGTGTCGGCCACGTTGCGCCGGGCGCGGTCGATCTGCTCGTTGGTGATCAACACGGGGTGCGCCACATCGGTACGACGGGAGAGCATCTCGTCCTTCCTGCGCTCCATCCGATCCCGGAATTCGGTCTCGGCCGGACTGACATGCTCGTGTTCCTGCCAGGGCATGAACCCCTCGCCGCGGGTGACGCGTTCCACATAAGCCTGCCTGGTCTTCCGCACGTCTTCCGACATTGGTACCTCGCTCGATGTGCGTCGATGATACAGCAAGGGGCGGAGTTCGTCCGCCCCAGGTCGGGATCCTCGCGCGTGGCAGGTCCCGGGCTCTATACGGCTCCCGGCCGGGAGCCCCGTGTCTACTTCAGGTAGGCGTTCTCCACCTTCGCCATTGCGGCGACGGCATCCCGCGCCTCCTGGTCACCCCAACTCTCGTGCACCCGGAGCGCGAAGTGCGTCTCCCTGGCCTCCTTGGCGTTCGGACAGGGGAAGGTGGCGTTCCGGTCGCCCTTGTAGTCCTCCAGGTCCCACGGGAAGGTGCTGGTCCCGAAGATCTTCCTGTCACGGAACCAGGTTGCATCCGAAATGACCCGCCCGTAGGTGGGGCTGAGCGGGATCCCCTCGGCCGAGACGGCCCTGGCAAAGGTGTCCTTATCGACCGTGACCTTCGACTCATCCACGTGGATGCGCATGAACCAGTAGGCCGATTCGGTGTCGGGAACCTGCCAGCCTACGGACACCGACTTGAGATCGGCGACCCCCTCTCGGACGCCCTCGGCGGCCTGTTGCCGTCTCTTCGTGATGGCGGGGAGCTTGCGCAGCTGGGTCCGACCCACGGCTGCCGAAAGGTCGTTGCCGTTGAGGTTCAGTCCGGCGCGGACGTTGGTCGCGGCGTCCGTGTTGAAGGGCTTGCCTCGGTCGGAAAAGCGTTTGATGCGCCAGAAGAGGTCTTCATCCTGCGCGAAGACCACGCCGCCCTGTGCGGCCGTGGCGTGGTGCTTCCCGCTCATCGTGGAGAAGATGCCTATGGTGCCGATGGTTCCTACGAGCCTGCCCTTGTAGGTGGCCCCATGGGCCTGGGCACAGTCCTCGATCACGGGGATGCCCCTGGGCCTGGCAAGCTCGAGGATCGGGTCCATGTCGGCGGGCTCACCGGAGATGTGGGCCACCACGATGGCGCTCGTGTGAGGGGTCAGGACTGCCTCGATCTGATCGGGACCGATGTTGAAAGACCCGGGCTGCGTGTCTGCCAGCATGGGTACCTGGCAGTGGAGTGCGGCGGGCATGATCCCGCCATGGTCGGAGATGGAGGGGACGACGACCTCTCCGGCTACCTCGAGCTCCAGCGCGCCGAGCGCGGTGTAGAGCGCGGAGGTGCCGGAGTTCACCAGATCCGCGTACCCGCCGCCCATGTACTCGGCGAACTCCTTCTCGTAGGCCTGCTCGTGCTCGCCCCCGTAGCCGAATGCGTTCCCGCTCTCGATCGCCTCGTCGAACAGGGCGCTGACGACCTCCCGCTCTTCCTCTCCGAAGAGGTGGCGCTTTGGGAAACCGGTGGGTCGAACCTTCTCGCCGCCATCGATGGCCAGCATCGCTCAGCTCCTTCTGTTTCGGTGATCGCTGTCACCGCGCTATTTCATGAGGCGGATGGGCTTGCTGCCCTGCTTGCCCGATTCGTAGATGGCCGTGATCAGCTCGACGGACCGTCGGCCCTCTCTGGCGTCCACGCGGGGCTCGCGACCGGTCTTGATGGCCTCGATGAAGTCGGCCACGACGGGCGTGTGTCCCATGTCCACGTCGGGAACGGGCGTGCCGGCAGGGACGACCTTCTTGGGTGCCTTCGCGGCCGCCTCTTTCCTCGCCTTGTCCTGAGCGATCATCTCGTCCCGGGCGGCGGCCTCCTCGGGGGTGGGGTCGATCAGGTCCATCCGCATGAGGCTGCTGCCGGAGAAGGTCGCCGTGCCCCTGGAACCGAAAACCTCCATGTAGTTGGGAAGCTCCGGATAGGCCACGGTGCTGCCCTCGACGACGCCCTTCGCGCCGCTGGTGTACTTGACGAGACCCAGCGCCAGGGTTTCGACTTCGACATTCCGGCCCGGGGTATCGATGATGCCGATGACCTCCTCAACGTCCCCCATGATCCACGCCAGGAGGTCGATGTTGTGGATGCCCTGGTTCATCAGGCATCCCCCGCCGTCCACCTTCCAGGTGCCGCGCCAGCCACCGGAATCGTAGTACTCCTGTGTCCGATATCTCTTGGTGTAGGCGCTGCCGGAATACGGCTCACCCAGAATACCCCCGTCGATCAGCTCCTTCATCTTCTCGGCCACCGGCCTGAAGCGGGACTGGAAAACGCACGCGACAAGAACGTTCTTCGCATCCGCCGCGGCGATGATCTGGTCGATCCGATCGGTGGTGATCTCCAAGGGCTTTTCCACTAGGATCGGCGTTCCCGCCTCGACGACCTCCAGAACCGTCTCGAGGTGGAAACCGCTTGGGGTGGCGAGCGTGGCCGCGTCGATGATGCCGGCCTCGAGCATGTCGCCGACGCTGGAGAAGGCAGCCACATCGTTCTCCTTGGCCAGTCTCTCGGCCGCCTCGGGGACCACGTCGCAGACCGCCGTCAGCTCACAGGTATCCACCTGGTCGACTGCAAAGGCGTGCGAAGGGCCGATCGCGCCCGCTCCGATCACGCCGATTCTGACTTTGTCGTTGGCCATAGGATTCTCCTTCTATCTCGGGTCCTTGGTACCGGACTCATTGATCTCATCAAGACATAACCCGGGAATTACGAAAAACGCCCTTCGATACCTGCCTGTGCCTCACATGTGCGGCTTCGGCAGGCAGGCGGCGTCCTGCGGACGCCTCAGGATAGACTTCAGGCGCGAAAGGGTAGACATAGGTGTCCACGGTTGGAGCCGAAGCGCTATTCATACCTGGACATCAGCTGTGGCCCCAGCTCGTTCTCGTCGTAGGCGCCGTAGTCGCGCCACCCGAAGTCGTATCGGATCCTGGGGATCTCGAACTCGAAGTACCAGCGGATGCTCATGGGGAGGCGTTCCTGCCCCCAGTAGCAGTAGAACAGGGCGCAGCGGCCCACCGATCGTTGCTCGATCGCAACGGGCGTGATCTGCCCGAACCGCTCGACGTCCTCCTCGAGCTCCAGGTAGGCGGTCAGATCGGCCAGGTGCGGGGTGGCGTCGTTCTCACCGACCGCGTCGAGATCGATATCCTCCTGCCGGTTCCACGCCGGGAGGTCTCCCGGTGACGGGACCTCGCCGTCCCGGCGAAGGAAGGTGGGCGAGGTCCACGCGTACTCCCCGTCGGCCTGGCAGGCCCGGAGGTAGATCCATTCGCCCGGCAACTCCGAGTCGGGAAGATCGATCTCCTCGCAGAGGTCGAGATCCTCGGGAGACCACGAACGGACGCAGTGTTCTCCCACGATGAGCTCGACTCGGCCCAGAGGGGCGCATGCGTGACA
>JASLMQ010000313.1 GCA_030746455.1 Candidatus Latescibacterota bacterium | reverse complement strand
GCAACAGATTGAAAACAAGGAGACAATTGGGCTAGCTGACCGTGGCGCGGGGGATCGGGCAAGGCCTGCCGGGCATTGTAGGATCAGCTGAACCCGGGTATATTCCCCCGCTGTCAGCCCATAATCAGCGACTCAAGCAGGGAACATAGAAGGAGGAAGGGAAGATGATCGTGCACGAACCGAAGAACGGTAACGGACTGAATGGAACCCATTTCGATATCGTCGAAGTCGATGCAGAGGTCCTGGGCGGTTCGGATACGATCGCCGGACCAGAGGGCGTTCCTCAGGAGAGGTACGAGGAACTGGTGAGGGACCAGCTCGTGCTGCTGGGGCACGACCCGACGGTCAACGGACTGGCCGAGACGCCCGCGCGAGTGGCTCGGTTCCACCTCGAGCACTTCAAGCACCAGGAAGACCCGATCGCCGAGGCGGCCAGGCACCTCAAGCCGTTCGATGCGCCCGAGCATCCGAGCCTCGTCGCCATCACCTGCAGCTTCTCTGCATTCTGTGAGCATCACCTGCTTCCGTTCTTCGGGACCGCGCAGGTGGTCTATCTTCCGGACAAGCAGATCACCGGGCTGTCGAAGATCTCGCGGGTGATCGCCTCCCTCACCAGCCGACCTCAAATCCAGGAACGGATCACGTCCGAGACGGCGGAGACGATGATGCACCTGGATCCCGTCGGTGTCCTGGTCGACCTGGACGCGGAGCACACGTGCATGAGGGTTCGCGGCGTGAGCGATCCGTGCTCCTCGACGCGCACGCGCATCGCGCTGGGGCAATTCAAGGACAACGTGGATTTGCGGAATCAGGCGGTGGAGATGCTGAAGTAGGCGGGTCGGGGCCGTGTGCCAGGGCTGGGCGAAAAGCGGGCACCACAGAGAGCATCCCTCGATACCTGCCTGCGCCATAGAAGCTCGGCTGCGGCAGGCAGGCGGTGTCCTTCGGACACCTCGGGACAGGCTCCGGACACAGAGAAGAGCGAGACGAGACGATGGAGACGATACGAGCAAAGGCGGAGTTTCACGCGGCGCACAGGCAGCTGGGCTATGATGGCAAATGCGTGCACGTTCACGGACACACCTGGCGCGGTCAGTTCGTGGTGCGGGCCAAGCACCTGCCGCGGAGCCGGACGCTGGACATGACCGTTGACTTCGGGGCCCTGAAGGATATCTTTAAGTTCCTGGATCACAAGATGTTGGTTTCGGAGGAAGACGAGCTCTTCCTGAATCCGGAGATATTTGGCCCGAAGGGAGTCGTTGTGGTCCCGGGGAAGAACCCAAGTGTGGAGAACGTGGCCGTCTACTGCATGAGCGAGGCGATCGATCTCCTTGCCAAGCTCTATCTCGGGCAGGACGTGACGTATACGATCGAGGTAACCATCCAGGAGACGGATAACAACGTGTTCACGCTCGAGCGGACGGTCACACTTTGATTGCGCAGGTCGATCGACCGGCTGACCAAGACGAGGCCGAGGCATGCATGACCTCGAAGGAGCGGGTGCTGGCGGAGCCTGGTAGGGCGCTCGCGAACCTCGTCTCTATTCACGTCGGCTGCTTCAGCTGTGTTCTGGGGGCTGTCCGTGGAATGCCGTGGCTGGGCCCGGTCGTGGTACTTTCCCTTGTTGTGATCCATCTTCTGCTATCCCGATCTCGAGAGACAGACGCCGTGATCCTGGTCGCGGCGGGACTGCTGGGTTTCGCTCTCGACGGAGCAGCGACGTCAGCAGGCGTGCTGGTCTTCCCCTCGGGTTCGGGGACGGTCTGGACCGCGCCGCTGTGGATGACGGCCCTCTGGGTGAATCTTGCAACTGCGTTGAACCTGGGACTTCGTGCTCTGCGGGGACGATACCTGCTGGCACTGGGGATCGGTGCGGTAGGCGGCCCTCTGGCCTATGGAAGCGGGGCCTCCGCGGAGGCACTGTCCTATGGCTACCCGTGGGGACATGCGGTTATCGGTGTGGAATGGGCCCTCGCCTTGCCTCTTCTGGTTTGGGCCAACGCGGCGATCCGTCGCACCGCCCTCCCTGGGGAGGTCGCGAGAGGATGAGTCTGTGGGCAACCAAGTGGCCTGTCCTGTAGACCGAAGTCACCGAGCATTCTACTGAGGCTGGGGCGGCGGCGCCCGAGCCGATTTCTTTGTTGGCCGAGCCTGACGGCCATCAGGGCAAGGCGGCTGCCCGAGTGCCGGGACCTGATTTACGGTTGGGGCGTATGACGATGAGTTCCCTTCCCTTGAGCGAAGCGATCAAGACCTACGAGGTCCCCTGGCTCGAGGAAGATTGGCCGATCGACTGGGAGGAGGTGTTCGGCAGGACCACCCCGCTGGTGGTGGAGATCGGATTCGGCAACGGGCAGTTCCTCGAGCAGGAGGCCGCGGCAGCCCCGGATGTGAGCTTCGTGGGTGTAGAAAGGTCCTGGGGGTCGATCCAGCGTCTGTTCAAGCGTCTGGAGGCGGCCTCGCTCGACAACGTCCGCGTGGTCCAGGGCGACGCCGCCTTCGCGCTGGCGCGTCTCTTTCCCAACGACAGCATCGAGAAGGTCTACATCAACTTCTCCGATCCGTGGCCCAAGGAGAGGCACCACGGCCGACGTCTGATCCAGCCGACGTTTGTCCAGATGCTGGCCCAACGGCTTACTCCGGGACAAGGGGAAGCCGTGATTGCCACCGACCACGCCGGGTACGCGGAGTGGATCGGTGAGGTGCTGACGGGACAGACCCTTTTGCGCTTGGCTCATCCGACTCCGTCCGTATCTGCCTTGGCGGGGCGACGCCCGACCAAGTACGAGCGCAGGGCGATCGGGGCGGGGACGCCGATCCACTACTTCGTGTGGCGACGGGGGGACGAGCCCTCGGCGCCCGGACACATCGAGAGGGTGGGACCGATGCCGAACGTGGTTCTGACAGGGGCATCCGACGGAGTTCATCTGCTCGACGAATTCGAAACCCAGACGTGGCAGGGGGACCGACGAGGGGTCTCGACCCTGGTGAAGCTGGGCGAAGTCTACTCGGCGTCCACCGATCGCCACCGACTTGTGGAGGCGATGGTGCGCGAGGGCGAGCTGGCTCAGCACATCGGCATCCTCGTTGTTGCACGACCCGGGGGGCAGGTGTTGATCAAGCTCTCTCCGATGGGCCACCCCCGACCGACGTGGGGGGTGAAGAAGGCGGTCTGGCTCGTCGCGCAGGCGGTCCTGTCTCTGCATCCCGGGACGACTCTCG
>JASLMQ010000312.1 GCA_030746455.1 Candidatus Latescibacterota bacterium | reverse complement strand
GTGGGGACGACGTCGTATATCATCCCCGATGACATTTTGCCCAACGTGCGTTTCCTGGCCGACCGGGTGGACGACGTGGAGCTGGTGCTGTTCGAGGTCGATGACGGGCCGAACAACCTGCCCGGGCCGGAGGTGGTGGCGGAGCTGGGTGAGATCGCGGGTCGTCACGACCTGACCTACACCGTCCACCTGCCGCTGGACCTTCGGCTGGGGGACGGGGGCGATGAGGGACACGCCTCGCTCGTGAAGGCCTACCGGGTGATCGACTGCGTTGGGCCGCTGGAGCCCTGGGCGTACGTGCTTCATCTGGACGGGGAGGACCTGAAGGGCCCCGATGGGGCTTTCCCTGAAAGCGATGATGCGTGCGTGAAGACCTGGCAGGACCATTCCTGTCGCGCGCTCGAGCTGGTATCGGGTCGGGCAGGGGGCCCCGACTGCCTCGCGCTGGAGAACCTGGAGCACTATCCGGCCGAGCTGACGGATCCCATTCTCGAGCGGGTCCCCGTGGGCCGGTGCGTGGATGTGGGTCACCTGTGGCTGGACGGTGAAGACCCTGTTCCGGTGCTGGAGGCGGCGCTGCCACGCACGCGGGTGGTGCACCTTCACGGCATCGCGGAACGAGACCACAAGTCGCTGGCCCACGTGCCGCCGGAGCAGCTTGGCCCTGTGGTCGCGCTGCTGCACGACTCCGGGTTTTCGGGGGTTGTGACGCTGGAGGTATTTGGGCGGGAAGACCTTGAGACGTCGGTGGAGGTGCTGAAAAGGGCTGTGGAGGAAGGCGGAAAGCATTGAAGATTTGGGATTGAGGATTGGGTGCCTGAACAGACGATGGGGTGGCAGGTCGGTGTGGGAACCTAACCCCCCCGTACCCCCCTTCCCTGCAGGGAAGGGGGGAGAAGCATCTGATTTGTCTGAGGTTAGAACCGATCTTTCTCCTATCCAAGACGAGGTTCTGCAATCTCTTAGAGCAAACGCCCCGATCTTGGGGCGTTTTTCGGTGAACCCCCGTTCGCGAACGCGTGTCTCTGGTAGGTGAAGGCCCACCCACACGCCTGATGGAGTCCTGCATGTCGTCAGAGAGCGATCTCATCCG
Organism: Candidatus Latescibacterota bacterium; assembly: GCA_030746455.1. Next base: position 674 of record JASLMQ010000312.1, on the reverse strand, counting down.
CCGGAGCCTGGCGGGCGACGTCGATGCGTTCCGCCTTCTGGTGGAGCCGCATCAGGACTTCATCTACGGCATCGCGCTCTCGGTGTTGAGGCGCCCTGAGGCAGCCGAGGAGGCGGCGCAGGATGCCCTGGTGCGGATCCACCAGGGGCTGGACTCCTTCAGGGGAGATGTTGCCTTCAGATCCTGGGCCTATCGGATCGCGATCCGGGTGTCTCTGAATACCCACCGAAGAGGCGGAGCTTCACCGGCAGGTGGAGGAGATCGTCGGGCGGCTGCCTCGGAAGCTACACGAGGTGGTGATATTGAGCTACCTCCGCGAGTGGAGCCACGCCGAGATCTCGGAGGTGCTGGGGATTCCCGAAGGAACGGTGAAGTCGCGGCTTTTCCTGGCGCGTGTGCGGATTCGCAAGGAAGCAAAGCGGCGAGGGATACTTGAGAAAGGCGACGACGGACCACGGACGACAGACCACGGATAGGCGACCGAACCGATAGCAGGATAGAGCTTCGGAGGAACGGCATGGGAAGGTGGAATAGATTGTGTCGGCGGGGTCGGAAGCAGATGGACGAATATGTTGCGGGGGGCCTCCCCCCGGCGGCGGCTGAGGTGCTGGAGGTGCACGTCGAGGCGTGCGCGGACTGTCGCGAGGTGCTGGAGGAGATGCGGGCCTCCGATG
>JASLMQ010000311.1 GCA_030746455.1 Candidatus Latescibacterota bacterium | reverse complement strand
CACGCAGGCAGAAACCCACAGAAGCGCGCCGACGAAGGCCGCCCACCAGAGGAGGGGGATCGCCCACATCGACCAGGGGATCGCCTGGCCGGTCAGACTCCCCTCGAAGAACTGGCGCCAGACGGGCTCGTTGCCTCTCGGAACCAGCCAGTCCTGGAGATGGGGATGGAAGTACTCCGCCCACTGGTTCTCCGGGGTTGCGAAGTAGGTGAAGCTGGATATGATCCCCAGCAGGTAGCCCACGATGCCGTCGACGGGCATCACAGCACCGACCAGCCCCATCGACACGATCACGATCAGCTCGGTGGGCGCCAGGCGTTGGACGCCCAGGCGGCCGAGGAGCGGATTCGCGGTGAGCAGAACCAGGAGAAGGGCGAAGAGGGCAAGGGGGAAGTGCCCCATGGTCAGCCGGGACGACCGTGCGTGGAGCTCCACGTACGTGGCCCACACGGCGATGGCGCATACCACCAGCAACCCGAGGATCACGGCTCGGACCGTGACCCCGTCTCGAGCCCTCACTTGCCCCATTATGCTTCCGTGAAGAGCGGTTCGCCGCGGACCTCGTCGATCACGGCCTGTGCCTTGTCCAACTGGCCGGACGCTCCGAAGAGGGCGAGCCAGACCGCGCCTTCGGCCCCACCCACGCCGCCGGCGCCGATCTGGATGGCCTCGACGCCGGACAGCACCTCGAGGGCCTCGATCTCCGTGAAGATCACGCCGGGGACCACCCAGAGGTTGGAGCCCCGGGCGTCCGGGTCCAGGCTGAGCCGCTCGGCGACCTCGTGGAGGTCAGCACAGACGTTCTTCTCCAGGCCCACCGGGTGCAGATAGCAGATCCGACGCGCGACGACGGTGCCGATCGCGGCGCCCACGCCGCCCCCGGTGGGGTGACCGACGAGCACGGCGGCCTGGTTGCGCTCGTAGTTCAGGGCGTTCACGCCCTTGACGTAGACGTCACCTGCCTGCATGTCGGCCAGCGCTTCATCGAGCTTGATCTTCAGCCGCTCGCCCTTCCGGATGATGAGATCGGGATGGTTGTAGGAGAACTCGGGGCCGTCATAGTCGGATGGCAGCGTCCTCCCCGTGACGAACTCGAGCTTAGGGATCTCTTCGCCCGTGATCTCCTCGTAGACGTAGCCGTTGGTGGTGCCGGAGCCCATGGCGAAGGTTCCTTCCTCCACGGCGCGGCGAACGAAATCGGCCGCGGCGACACCCTTGCCGATGAGGCGTTTGGATTCGGAGACCGTTAGGGATAGGCAGATGTGCATAGCGATGGCTCCTCGCGTTGGGATGGATTGGATCGATTCGGAATGCAGGCAGAAGGCAGAACGCAGAAGGCAGGTGGGTTGTGCCGCTCGCGCGGCCAGGTGTGAGATCGTTCCCACACGATGCCAACCAGCGGCAGAGATCCTCCCTCTGCCTTTTGCCCTCTCACTTCTCACTTCCTCGCAAGTATGTGCGAGCGTCTATCAATCGCCCCGCTCAATGGATCTGTCGCCACATCTCCACGGGCTGGTAGTCCCCGCTCCAGTTCGCGCCGATCAGGTCCAGGCGGCCGGTGTTGCCGACGTCGGCGACGCAGAGGTTGTGAGAGCCGGTTTCGGCCACGACCTGACGCTCCCAGGCCTCGCCGGCGCCCTTGTTCAGGTAGACCAGAACCCGCTTGCGTGACGACTGGTGCATCTCCGCCGTGACGATGTCGAGCTGGCCGTTGCCGTTGAGGTCGCAGACCCTCAGGGTGTGGGCATAGTCCACATCGTTGTCGACCACGTGCTCCGTCCAGGGCCCGCTCTCGGGATTGGCCGGGATCTCGAACCACGAGATCCCGTGGTGGCCCTCCGATCGGGTGAGGACGACCTCCTGCCGGCCGTCTCCGGTGATGTCGCTGACCACGACGGCCGCATCGGGCGGCCACTCGGCAAAGAGCCCCTCGTCCCATGGGTCGTTCAGGATGTCGGCGGGCGCCGTGTACCATCGACCGCCGATGACAATGTCCAGGCGTCCGCCCCCCGAGATATCCGCGAGCGCGAGGCCTTCCCCCGCCGGGCAGACGATCTCGCACTGCACCCACGCGTCGGGCGACGTCCGCTTTCTGAGGACGATGTGGTCGCCGTCGTCTCCCTGGGTACGGGTGACGATCTCCAGGTTGCCATCCCCGTCGATGTCTCCGATCCGGATGTCGTGCGCCCGTGGCCCGCCAATGATGTGCTGCTTCCACGGATCGGTTGCGGGGTCTCCCGATGGGAGGGGATTCTCGTACCACTCCAGGCGGTTGTGGGTGTACCACTCGGACGTGAGGACGTCCAGGTCCCCATCGCCGTCCATATCCACGAGCACGGCATCGCAGCTCCACCTGCCGGACGGCGCGATTTCGTGGCGTGTCCAGTCGGGATACCGGTACCACACGAGTGGTCCGTCGTTGCTGCTTGGGATCACGATGTCTGGACAGCCGTCGCCGTCGATGTCGCCCACGGCCTTGACGTGGGGGTTTTCGGGGCCGTCGGAGTCGATGATGATGTGCTCGAACTGGATGGGCATATCAATCTCCCCATACAACCACTGACGTCAAGACCGACTGCGGAACTACGAAATACGCGAAAAACGCGAATAGAAGCAGGATGAGGATGCCCGGGCGGCGGATCAAGACCTGTGCCCTGGCAGGCGCCCTTACGGCTGCTTGCTCGAGACGGGGAGCATGGGCTCCTCGTTGACGATGAGCTGGAAGACATCGGGCCGGGCGTAGTGGCCGACGACGTCGAAGTCGAGTCGGCTTCGGGGGATCTCGCCAAGGTCCAATTCCGCGGTCAGGACACCCTCCCGGTCGAAGAGGGGGCCGGCGATGACTTCCCCGAGGGGAGAGACGATCACACTACCCCCCCGGCACAGGACCTCGGGAAGGCCGTCGAGGTCCTCGCGACCCTCCAGATCCTCGGGATACATAGACTTGGTCACGAACTGGTTGCAGCCGAGGACAAAACAGCGGCCCTCGCACGCGATGTGCCGCATGGTGGCCTGCCAGCTGTCGCGCGCGTCGGCTGTTGGGGCGAGGTAGATGTCCACCCCCTTGGCGTACATGGCCATCCGCGCGAGGGGCATGTAGTTCTCCCAGCAGATGAGCCCGCCGACTCTGCCCATCTCGGTATCGATGACCGTGAGGGTGCTGCCGTCGCCTTCCCCCCAGACGATGCGCTCGCCGGCCGTGGGTTTGAGCTTCCGGTGCTTGCCCAGCAGGCGTCCGTCGGGCCCGAAATAGAGGAGGGTGCAGTAGAGCGTTCCCGAGCTGAACTGGCTGTCCCGCTCGATGACGCCCACGGTGAGGTAGGAGTCCGCCTCTTGGGCGGCCGCACCGAGGGCCTCCGTTGCCGGTCCGGGTACGTCGACGGCGTTGTCCCAGTACCGCTGCCACGTGAGCCGACCCGATCCGCTGCGGCTTCCGACACGGGTACCGAAGCTGAGCCCACGGGGGTAGGCCGGGATCAGTGCCTCGGGGAAGAGGATAAGGTTGACACCTTCCGTTGCGGCCTCCGCGACCAGGCCGCAGGTCTTTTCGACGGTTGCTTCGCGATTGAAGAAAACCGGTGAGGTCTGTACCACTGCCACCTTCGCCACGGTAGATGTGTCAGGCATTCTGCGCTCCATAGCAGTTGAGGAAGGTCGGCAGAAGGCAAAGGGCAGAAGGGAGAAGTGAAACCTGGCCTTCGGCCGTCATTGGGGAACTAGCGGAACACGCAATCGAGAGAAGCGAACACGGCGTATCGAGACGGTGTTCCCGTCTGCCTTTTGCCGTCTGCCCTCTGCCTTCTTCTGATCACTCGATTTTGCCCGCATTCGCCATCACCTTCTCCAGGCCCTGAGCGATGAGCTTGACCTCCTCCGGTCCGTTGGGTGCGCGGAGGGCCATGCCGAAGCAGACGTGCGAGTCGGTGTGGCGCTGGGCGACGGGGTAGGCATCAGGGTCGTATTCCACCGGTTCGGACAGGGGACAGGACCACGGACAGCCGCCGCCATAGCCGTTTTGCGCCTGGAAGACCGTCATTCTGGGCAGGATGAAGCGCTGCCACACGGTGGGCTGAGCGCCCTCCGCTCTCAGGGCGTCGACGAGCTTGCCCCGGAAGTCGGCCGCATCGTGCGCGTGTCCCAGGGCCTCCATGTCGAACCGGACGACGTAGTTGTAGTTGTTGTGCTCGAACCCCTCGGGCACCCGGGGCAGGATGAGGGCGGGAATGCCCTGCAGGGCCTCCTCGAAGCACTCGATGTTCGCCTTCTGGTGCGCAAGATAGCCGTCGAGCTTCTTGAGCTGGGCTCGGCCGAAGGCGGCGTTTAGCTCCGTGTTCCGATACTTCCAGCCCATCGCATAGGCGTGGTAGTCGCGCGACTCCATCGGGCTACGCGTCTCCCCGAAGGACCACAGCATTCGCGCCTTCTCGAGCGTCTCATCGTCGTCGGTGACGAACATCCCGCCTTCCCCGGAGCACAGGCACTTGTTCTGGTTGAAACTGAAGCCGGCGCAGTCGCCCAGAGTACCGGCCTTCTTGCCATGGTACGTGGCGCCGTGGGCCTGGCAGGCGTCCTCGATCACCTTCAGTCCGTGCTTCCTGGCGATGGCCATCACCGGATCCATGTCGACGGTCAGGCCGTGCAGGTGAACGGCGATGATGGCCACCGTCTTGGGGGTGATAGCCTCCTCGATCTTGGTGACATCCATGTTCATCGTGTCGAAGTCGATGTCGACGAAGACGGGGATGGCGTTGTGCTGGAGGATGCACGTCGCCGAAGAGGACCAGCTGTAGGCCGAGACGATGACCTGGTCGCCGGCGCCGCAGTCGCACGCCGCAACGCACATGTGCAGGGCCGCGGTGCCCGAGTTGGTGTTCACCGCGTGACGGTTGCCGTTCCAGGCGGCGAACTCCTCCTCGAAGGTATTGCAGTTGGGCCCGTGGGTATGGGTGGCCTGCTCGAGCGCGGACATGACCATGTTCCTGTCGGCGTCGTCGATCGGGGGCCATTTCTTGATCGTTCCCTCGGGAACGGCGGGTGTACCGCCGTGGATGGCGAGCTTTCCGTGCTCCTTCACTGCAACAGCCATTGTCTTCTCCTCCGGTGTCGTGCATTCGGTGGCCTGAAGGCACACATCACGCGATGGGTTCGATCACGACATCGCTGAACCCGGTGCGTCCCTCTGTGTTGACAAGTGCGATGGCGCCACGCGGCAGGGCATCGTCCTCCACGTCGAACATGACCACGCCATCTACTGAAGCCGACAGGTGCCGCCCCTTCGCGGCGATTTCGAGCCGATACTCCCGGTTGGGCTCCCACGAGAAATCAACCTCGGCCAGCACCTCGTCCACGTCGAGGCATCTGATCAGACGCAGGGAACGGGGATGGCAGAACAGAAACGCGTAATACCGCTGCATTCCCCCGACGCGAACGGCGATTCCGGCCTCGGCGGCCATATGGGGTGCAACGGCTGCCGAGAAGCGATAGTCATCCCATTCCTGAGACCCGTTGATCAGGAGACCGCGGCCCTCGTTCTGAATGAGTCCGATCCGCGTTCTATGGTTGGACGCCGAGATCCGCGTCCTGTCCACCCCGTCGGTCCATCCCACGGGGCCGCCCAGCTTCGCGAGGCCCTCGCCAGTGAAGCGACAGGATGGCACTCCCTCCCACGTGAGCGTGTCCAGATACAGGATTCCGGACGTGGTGGTGTCGGCCCGGCAGTCCAGACCCACGCTGACGATGGGGAGCCCGCCCGTATCGGGTACGAGCCACTCGAGGGATCGCGACTCGCCGGGCTCGAGCGTTGCCTGGCCGCCGGTTAGTAGGCATACCTGATCCTGGTCCGTTGTCGGGTAGGGCCTCAGGAAGAAGCCCACCGTCACGGGACCCGATGTCTTCTCGGCCAGAGAGAGCCGGGCCGACACGGTCTGTCCCGGGAAAAGCGAGGGAGACATCACCATGCTGTAGCCGGCCTGGTTGAGCATGTCCGGATCGCCGAAGACGTTGACGCCGACGCGCGAGGGCGCTTCCGGACCGACCCGATCCAGATGGATAGCCAGGGCCCGCGTTCCCTGAGCGCTGTGACCGACAACATTCTCGAGGTGAACGGTCCTTGAGCTCTCTTCGGGCACGAAGCCCTGGACCGCACCTGGCATCCCAAAATGGAAGCGAGATCCGCCCTTCGGCTCCGGCAGGGGAGGGGCGCCCAGCAGCGTGCGCCCGATCCGACAGAGGCGGTGCGTCTCGCGGACGGCATCGGTGACGGCGTCGCCCCCGTCGGCGGAGATCTTGAAGAGCCGATCCGAAACCGGTCCGCGCCAGTCGGGCCCGGCATCTATTCCGGCCAGTCCGTTCCGGATGCCCATCAGACATCCGACGTTGCCCGAGTTGCAGTCGGTGTCCCAACCGGCCGTGTTGGCCACCATCAAGGTGCGCTGGAAGTCACCGTCGCCGTAGAGGAGGGATAGGATGATCACGGCGTGATTGGGGATCATGTGACACCCGCCGCCGTACCGGTGATAGCCGTAGCGCTCTTCGATGCGCCTGAAGGTGGCGCGCCAGTCGTCATCGTGTTGGTGCCACTCGCGCACGTCCCGGATCAGGCCGGAGATGGTCGAGCCGGGGGGGATCTGTCGGAGCCCCGTGTCCAGCAGGGACTGCAGATCGGCCTCGAAGAAGGCGGCGGCCTCCATGGCGGCCAGGACCTGGGCACCGTGGACGGCCTCGCCATCGTGGGATACCCGCGCCGCCTTCTCGGCCAGGCTCGCGGCCATCTCGGGCTCTCCCGGGCAGACCATGGCCCACCCATCGATGAAGATCTGTGCTCCTATCTGCTCGGACACTTCGCGGGTGTTGAGGGTCATAGAACCGGATTGGGGGGCCGGCACGCCGTGCTTGAGCCGAAGGTAGGCGGTGTGCTCGGTGGAGGTGCCCATCCCGCCCCACCAGAGAATGGTTCGCTC
>JASLMQ010000310.1 GCA_030746455.1 Candidatus Latescibacterota bacterium | reverse complement strand
GAGGAGGCGGCAGAGAAGCTCGGGCGCGCTGTGGAGCTCAATCCGCTCTCGGCCAGGTACCGGCTGGAGCTGGGAAGGGCGCTTGGCGTCGCGGGGATGCGCGAGGAGGCCGTCCGGCACCTGCAGGAGGCCATTCGCCTGGACCCCGGCGGCCACGAGGCCCACCACGCCCTAGGCGTGGTCCGGAGGGACGGCGGCGACCTGGAGGCGGCCGCTGCGGACCTTCGTAAGGCGTTGTCGCTCGAGCCCGGGGATCCGGACGTCCGCAACAGCCTGGGCGTGACCACCATGAACCAGGGCCGTTTCGCCGAATCCCGTGAGATATTCGAAGCGCTGGTGGACGGATGGCCCAACCGGCTGGACTACCGGATCAACCTGAGCGTGGTCCTCTTCAACTTCGGGGCGCGTCAGGCCTCCCTCGAGGCGTGCGTAGAGGTCCTTCGGATCGATCCCGAGTACGTTCAGGGCTACACGACGCTCGGGTCGATATTCCAGGAGCTTGACGCCCCCGACCGTGCCAGAAGCGCTTACCAGGAGGCCCTGAAACGAGATCCCGCCAATCCCCTTGCCCTGCAGGGGATGAAGGCGCTCGGCGGCGGACCCTGAGGTGGCAACCATGTACCCGGAAGATCCCAGACAGAATCCCCTTCGCGATCCCGAGCGGCGTCCCTCGCAGATCCTGCTCGTGCTGATGGCGGTGGGAATCGCGGTTGCGGTCACGCTCTTCGCGGGGGCCATTCTCTACGTCGCCGAGATCTGGCGCTCGAGGCCTCTGGGGTAAACCCCAAGGGCCCCAAAGCAACCACAGATGAGCCCCGGCCTGGCGCTTGCCGGGGCAGGCACCAATAGACACGGATGAAGCGGCACCAGGATTCCACGCACCGCACCCCGCCCAGAGACCCTCCACCACCCGCAGCAATCTCTCCCAGAAGCCTTCAGAACAGCTCCGAGCTCTCTTCGGATAGGGCCTCGATCAACTTCCGGTTCGCGCGAGAAAACGCATAGTCGGACAGGTCGCCGGGCTCCACCCAGCGCGCGTCCGCGCAGGCCACGGACCGCGCCGTGCCCTTCTCGTGGGCGCAGAGGAAGGCGTGCATCGTGACGCTGAAGTGCGTGTAGGCATGGTCGACCGTTCGGAAGCGTGATTCTACCTTTGCCTCGATGCCGGCAACCGCGCGGGCCGCGCGTAGACAGCAGGACTGGAGAGACTCTCCGTCGCTCACGCGTGCACAAGGGAACTCCCACAACCCGGCGAGCAACCCCGACTGGGGCCTGCGCGAGATCAGAACCTCACTGCCGAGCCGAACGATTGCCACCCCCATCGTATGATGCGGGCGGGCCTTTCTGGGCGACCTGACTGGAAGCGATTCGACCCGGTCGGTGGCGAAGGCTTCACAGTGTCGGCCGATGGGGCAGGATCCGCACTCTGGTGACCTGGGTCGACATACCGTTGCCCCCATTTCCATGACGGCCTGGTTGAAATCTCCCGCAACCGTCTTGGGCAGAAGCCGGTCCGCGATATCCGACAGCTGCTTCTTGACGGACGACCGGGTCACGTCGTGCGCGATGCCGAAAACCCGGCACAGCACCCGGATCACGTTGCCGTCCACGACGGCGTGGGCCCGGTTGAAGGCGATGCTGAGCACGGCCGCGGTCGTATACGGTCCGAAGCCTGGAAGGGACACCAGATCCGCGTAGGTGCTGGGGACCACACCGTCGAAGCGCTCGACGATGGCCCGCGCCGCCCTGTGGAGGTTCCGGGCCCGCGTGTAGTAGCCCAATCCCTCCCAGGCCTTGAGGACGCTGGACTGACTGGTGCCGGCGAGCACCTCAAGGGTCGGGAACCGTTCGAGGAACCGACGGTAGTAGGGGACCACGGTGTCGACCTGCGTCTGCTGTAGCATGAACTCGGCGACCATGATGGGGTAGGGCTCGGAGGTGCGGCGCCAGGGGAGATCTCGCCTGGACCGGCGGTACCAGGCCAGAAGGCTGCGCTGGATACCAGCCCGTCTTTCCGTCAGCAGGTCGAACACGTGCTTCATCGTATCATCCTGTCTTGGCGTTTCGTGACGGCAGGGTGGCCCTCAACGACCTTCGAGGGTCTGGATTCGTTGTTTCGCCATCTGGCCGGGCCCTCCCCCTCCCCGCCAGCGATCGAGGAAGGCCTTGAACGACGCGAGGGCGCGTGCGGTATCGGCCTGCTGGAAGTGGACCTCACCCAGACCGAAGTGGGCTGCCGCGTACGTGGAGTCCTCGGAGAGGGATGCCCGGAAGGCTGTGAGGGCCTCTGAGAGCCGGCCACGCTGCAGGTAGACGTCGCCCAGCCGCTGGTGGGCGACTGCCCGCATCTTCCGACTCCCGCCGCTGGCGTCCAGGGCCTGTCGGAGCGCACCCTCGGCCTGATCGAGACGACCCAGGCCTTTGAGCGCAAGACCCAGGTTGGCCTTGGCCTCGATGTGATCGGGATCGATCTCCAGCAGACGCCGGAGCACGTCGAGGGCCTCGGTGTGGCGTCCCATCCCGTTGTAAGCCATTCCCAGGTTGTTCATGGCGTTGACCAGGTAGGGGTGGTGGTCGAGGCAGCGACGGTTGTCTTCGGCGGACCTCGCGTAGTTGCGCTGGCTGAGAAAGGCGACCCCGCTGATGAGGTGGAGCTGAGGATCGTAGTCACCCTTGCGCGAGGCCATCACGACCTCGTGAATCACATCGTGCCACCTTCCCAGTTCGGCATAGGCCAGCGAACGGGCGTGGTGGCGGTCGAAGGCCACGGCTCTGTAGGAAAGCAGGAGACACAGCGCCAGAAGCGGCACGCCAAGCACCGGGGCCATCCTCCATCCCATCGTGCCGGGAGAGACCTTGGGGCGATCACGCCTATCGAGAAGGGCAATGCAGGCGAGTAAGAACCAGAAGAGCGCGGAGACGGCAATCCGCTCGCGCGGGAAGCTGAAGCCGGCGTGGACGAGAATCGCCACGAACGATGCGCACAGGTAGAGGGGTGTCCAGAGAGCGGCACGGGTCCTGGGGGATAGCGCGAGTCTTACGCACGTGAAGAGCGCGAGACCGATGATCCAGAGGTAGACGAGCAGTCCGGGCAGTCCGAGGTCGGCTGCGATCCAGAGGTAGTCGTTGTGCGGACGGCGTGGAGCGGCCCCCGAGGACACCATCCGGGCTCGGTCGTAGCGGGGATAGATGAACTGCCAGTTCCCGATGCCCACACCGAGGAGGGCATGGTCCCAGACCATGTCCAGCGTGCTCTCCCAGAGGCGGGGGCGTCCCCTGTGGCCCTCCTCGTCGAGTACGGAGGCGAGCGTCTGAGCGATCCCGACTTTCGACGGGCTCTGCGTCTCGTAGCCGATCCGGCCCATGGAGGGCTGTGTGAGCAGAATGAAGGAGGCAAGGACGAACAATCCGCAAGCCGCCGCCCATCGTCGCGTTTCCCTGAGATCCAGGGATCCGGGCCTGTCGGGGAGCCTGCGAAGCAACTTGAGGGCAAGGACAACAACGGCAGCGATGCCGGCGGACACCAGCAGCCCCCCCCAGGCAGATCGCGTGCGAGTCGCGATGACGAAGGCGCTCATGAGTGTTGTCGCGCCACTCCAGGCCCAGATCCAGGCCCTGTGCCGTGCTCGGGCGAAGAGGAGACATCCAAGCGGAATGCAGAGCACCATGTACATCGCCGCGAAGTTGCGATAGCCGAAGGTGGAGCTAGGCATCCCGGTGGTCGGTATCCAGAGGAAGCCCCATCCGATGTACTGCACCAGACCGACGACCGCCAGGACGGCGGCGGCGCCGACGAAAGGGGGCAGGACACCGACCAGATCGCCTGTCCGAAGGGTATCGACCGTATAGAGGAACAGGAAGGTGAGCGCGATCTGTTGCGAGACCATCACCATCGATTCCACCGGGTTAACGGCCTGGAAGATCGATAGGACCCCTATCGCGAGGTACGCGATCACCGGCAGAACGAAGGGCGACGACCGGATGGAGGTGCGTCCTTCGCGTTGCTGCCGGAGCGCCCAGAGGATCAGGAAGTAGAGTATGATGGCGTGGAGGAGAAGGAGCCTGGGGTAGTACGCGACGAAGACCGATTCGGAGCTGGATACCACAGGCAGGAGCACGGCCATGACCCAGAGACCGAGGGCGGTCGGGCGGGAACAGCCTGGTGCATCGGCTCGGGTCGGCTGTGGGCTCATGTCTCTCCCTCGCCCTTCGAGCCTTCGGCGATGTTCCGAGCGTGCTCGGTGACGATCTCCGGAGGGCTCTTTCGGATCAGGTACCAGAGCGAGAGCAGGATGATGCCGGCGTCCTCTCCCAGCCCGAAATGGGGGACGAAGGCTTCGGGGATGAAGTCGAGGGGCGAGATGCCGTAGGCCACGGCGGCGAAAACGAGGAGCTTGTGACGCAGGGGTACCCGGCTGTCCCACAGCAGGCGCCAGGAGAGCCTGATGTACTGGGGGAGACGAGCGAGGATGGAGAGGAGGCCACGCACGGACGTCTTCCGTCTTGTATAGCGGTACACGTGGAGGGGCGTTCCCCCTGGTGTAGGGGAAGGCCGATTGATGCATCTGAACGTGAGTGGTGCGCGAAGAGCGGTGAGCTGTGTGCCTCTCAGGCCCGTGCGTCGCCACACTGTGCGCGGTGGCGCAAGATGTGGTCGGTCAGGGCCAGGGCCACCATCGCCTCAACGATGGGGACGGCCCTGGGCAGCACGCAGGGATCGTGGCGACCCCGGCCCTCGAGGGTGGCGGGATTGCCGTGGATGTCCACGGTCTCCTGCTCCTGGAGGATGGTGGCCGTGGGTTTGA
>JASLMQ010000309.1 GCA_030746455.1 Candidatus Latescibacterota bacterium | reverse complement strand
CCTGAGATTCAGAATCGAAGGGCCTGTGGGGGATTGGAAAGCAGGGGGACGCTTCTGGTTCGCAGAGACACCGGCACGGGGGGGCGTCGGTGGCGCGGAAACACAACAGGGGGAACAGGGGGCGTGCGACGGGGAGGTGCTATCGACCGTGTCGGGCCAGATGGAACCTTCAGAATGTGCACGAAGGGAGAGGGGGACAGAAAGGCTCCCGAGAACGGGGGTCATCTCCGGGAGCGAATCGATCGGGCGGCGGCCAGCGGGGGAGGCTACCGCGCTACCCCAAGCTCGCGTAGCTCTTTCTCGAAGTCTTTCAGATCCTTGAATTGGCGGTAGACGGAGGCGAAACGGACATACGCAACGTCGTCGAGGTTCTTCAGCTCCGCCATCACCAGGTCGCCGATGTGGTCGTTGGCCTGGATCTCTCGCTCGCCCAGCCCAATAAGCCGGGCCTCGATCCGATCCACGACCTCCTCGATGCGGCCCGTGGGTATGGGCCGCTTGTTGCAGGCCAGCCGTATCTTCGCGAAGAGCTTGTTTTTGTCGAAGGGCTCGCGCCGGCCGTCGGACTTGATGACGGTGAGGGGAGTGTCCTCGATGTACTCGTACGTGGTGAACCGCCGGCTGCAGCTAAGGCACTCTCGGCGCCGCCGGATGGCCGTGCCCTCCTTGCTGGACCTGGAGTCCACAACCTTGTCCTCTAGACCCTCGCAGTAGGGGCACCGCATCGGCAGCTCTCCGGCTGGGCCGCGTGGACGACCCAAGGACAGGGCCAACGGCCATTTCAGAGGCCGAAGCCCGTATATTGTGGGGCAGGTTCAATTATAATACAAAATATGGGGTTGTCAAGGGAAAACTTGGCCGTAACGACCTGCCCTGGGGCAGGGTCTCCGGCCTAAGATAATGGGGATCAAGCGATTAAGAAAAACGCTGCGGATTCGGTACCGATCGGTCGGCGCTTTAGGCCTTGTCCCGGCCGCCGGAGTGGCCGTATATTTGCACATCCCCTTGTTTTTCCTGGCTGACGGCGTGCCAATAGGCACCCCGTCGCCGGTCCTCCCGAGGTGTGCCCTCCTCTCGTCCCATACCGACGGTGATCCTGTTCGATGGACGACCTGCTCAAGTGTCTCGATCCTGAAGGGATCGAGCTGAAGGGACGGGTGGTTTCGTCCCTGTACGAGAACCCGTTCCTGGAGGCCTCGGCGGCATCGATCGCGCTGAGATGGGGCGTCGACGTCTCGGCAGCGGAGGCCGCGTTTGGCGACCTGTGCCGGTGCGAGGTGGTGACGCAGGGGGCCGAGGGCTACCGGTTCGATCCCAAGCCGACAGTCTACGAGAGCGCGGCGAGCCTGGCGGCGGCATCGCGCGGGGAGGAGGGGACGGTACGCCGGCAGGTGGAGGAGCTCGAGACGGTGGCCCGGCTGCGCGAGGCTCTGGCAGTCACCCATGAAGAGGTCTCTGCGATCTTGGACATGGTCCCCGCAGGCGTCCTCCTGCTGGACCGCTTCGGCCACCTGCTCAAGAGCAACCGCTCGGCGCTGGATCTTCTTGGGCTTGGCGGCGAGGGGGCCGAGGCCGACGTGTGCGGGGCTCTCGGGTTGGATCTGGACCGGATCCTCGAGCAGGAGACGGTTGTGGAGGTCGAGCAGGAGCCGCCGCTCGAGGTGCGGTCGAGGCCCTTCCAGGTGGCGGGCAGCGACACGGGTGCCGTGGTCACGGTTCAGGATATCAGTGAACGACGCGAGATGGAGGCAAGGGCCTCCCGGATGCGAGAGGAGTTCTTCTCGATGATCCGGCACGAGTTGAGGAAGCCCTTGCTCACATTGGAGCGGTTTCTGGGTTCCCAGGCAGGAGGTGAGGATCTGGCGCAGGCGCAGGCGGCCTCGTCGCAGCTGGGGGCCATGGTGGACGATATGCTCTTCCTTGCCCGGCTGGAGCGGGACCCGATGGCCGTGCGCCCGGAGGACCCGATCACGCTGAAGCTGCTCCTGGCCGGGGGAAACCTGGCGTACCGCAGCCGGGCCGCAGAAGCCGGGCTTACGCTGAAGATGGTCGCGCCGGAAGAAGACGTGCAATTCCGGGGAGACGAGCGGCGGCTGAATCAGGTGGTGGCGAACCTGCTGGACAACGCCATCAAGTTCACGCCTCGCGGGGGCGAGGTCGTCCTTCGGGGCGGTCGGCGGAACGGTACCGTGTGGATCTCCGTTGCCGACTCGGGACCTGGGGTCCCGCTGGAGGAACGGGGCAGGATATTCGGCAAGTTCGTCCAGATCAGGAGCGATGAGGGGCGGTCGGCCGGACTGGGGCTGGGTCTGGCCATCTGCCAGCGCGTCGTCCGGGCGCACGAAGGAGAGATAGAGGCCTCCGCCGCCCCCGATGGCGGTGCGCTGTTCACCCTGCGTCTGCCCGAGGCGCCCCGGCTGCCGCGGCAGACGCAGCTGCCCGGGCAGACGCAATCGCCCGCAGGCCCGAGTGAGGCCGGTACGAATCGGCCGACGGATACAGAGAGGAGTACGTGATGGAGAAGACGATACTCGCGGTCGACGACGATCCCGCGGTCCTGCTCTACGTCGAGGAGGTCCTCCAGCAGGAGGGGTGCCGTGTGCTGACGGCGGATGGGGGCGTGAGGGCTCTCAAGCTCCTGGAGACCGAGTCTCCAGACCTGCTGCTGCTGGATGTCCAGATGCCCGGCATGGGGGGATACGAACTGCTCAAGGCGCTGAGGGCGCGAGACCAGACGTCCAAGCTGCCCGTGATCTTCCTGACCGTCAAGGATACGACGGAGGACGAAAAGCGAGGCCTGCGCGAAGGCGTGATCGACTATCTGAGCAAGGATGTGCTCACGCCAGAACGGGTGGACATCCTTCGATACAGGCTTCGGAACTTCTTCGCGTGGCAGGAGAACGAAAGGCTCCGGGGGGTGCTGGCCACCATCGTGTCGGCCAACCACGAGATCAACAATCCGCTGATGGTCATCCAGGGAAACGCCGATCTCCTGGGCCTGAAGGAGGCCGTGACGTCCCAGGCCGATTCACGCCGCTCGCTCGAACGGATCCGGACGGCCTGCAAACGGGTGAAGAAGGTTCTGGACAGGATATCGAATCTGGCCACCTTCGAGGGCAAGGCCTATCTTGATGGGGTCGAGATGCTGGATCTGGATGATCCGGCTGGCCATCCCGAGAAAGACGGGGGTGATCCCAAGGCGTCGGCATCGTCGGGATGTGCCGATGGGATGTCCGCGGCAACTACCGATGGGTCGAAGGGATAGCGGGGAGGGCATGTCAGAGACCATTGTGGAGGACGAAGCGCTCGAGGCCCTGGTTCGGGCCGCCTCGGAGAAGACGGCCGGTTCCGAACGGATGGCTGCGGTGGCCCAGTTGAGGACCGCCCGGCTGGGACAGAGACAGGCGCATGTGCTATGTGATATGGCGCAGAGCGCGCCCCAGGCGGCCTGGAGGGCGGCGGCGGCACAGGTACTGGGCCACCACCGTGCGGCATCTTCCTTCCCGGAGATTCGGAACGTCCTCGCAGGCCACGCGCGAAAGGAACCGGACCTGGTGGTTCAGAAGGCCCTCGCCTACGCGCTGCGCGACACCGACGGGATTCTGCCGCTCCTGGATCTGAGCCATCCCGCCGCGGTGGTCGAGGCGGCTCTCGGCGCGCCTTCGACGGAGGCCGGGTGGCAAGCTGTGCTGGACCGTTTCTTCCGTGGAGGGGACACGAGAATCGACGAGGCGGTCCTGGGACGGATCCGACTGGATCCGGAGGGACCTCCGCAGACCCTGGCTTACCTCCTCGAGGCAGACTTCCCGGAGAGCCACGCCGATCTGGAGGAGCGGGTATCGCGTCTTCTGGGCACGCTCGATCAGGGCACGGTGTTCGAGGCCCTCGCCGAAG
>JASLMQ010000308.1 GCA_030746455.1 Candidatus Latescibacterota bacterium | reverse complement strand
CGACGAAATCGGGGGGTGCGAGTGGCGCGAAGCGCCTGGGTACCCAGGTTCCGCCTCGGGCCCAGGCCTGGATCCTTCATGCCTCCCTTTGTGAGCCAACACCCGGGCCTACCTCCACCTGGATATGCCCTTCTTTCGTGTTTTTCGTGTCTTTCGTGGTGACCGGGTTCTGTCGAATCAAGGCTAGCCTCTCACCAGGTTTTTCGTCCTACCACTCGTCCCTCTGGGGCACCCGTGGCTCAGGCTTGCCACCGTCCTCAGAGGGACATTTTTCAGTTTTCATTTTGCATTTCCCCGTCTTCCCTCCCAATCGCTTTCTCTATCGCTTCTCGCATCTCCGCCATCTTGAATGGCTTCTCGAGCACCGCCACGGGTCCCATCCGCCTGAGGGCCTCCTGGAACTCGGGCCTGTTCAGGAAGCCGGAAATGACGATGGTGGGCAGCCGATCCTGCAGGACCTCCATGAACGCGATGCCATCGACGTTGGGCATCTTGAGGTCGGTCACCACCACGTCGAACCCGGGGCCGTCCGCCTGGATCTGGTCCATGGCATCTTGCCCGTCCTCGGCGCCCACCACCTCGTAGTTCTTGCTCAGGGCCTGTTCCAGCAGCTCTCGCAGCTCCACGTTGTCGTCCACAACCAGCACACGCGGTCTAGCGGGCTCACCTTCATACGCGTCTCCCGTCTCCGCCTTGCTGTCCTCTCCTTCGGATCCCGCGGCCTCATCCCCGCCTCCTTCCACCTCACCTTCCACGGAGTCGGATTCCTCTTGGTGCACATCCTCGCCCGGCGGCGGATCGGCCGCCGCCTCCAACGCATCCAGTTGTTCCTCGGAGATCGGCTTCCCGCCCGCCTTCTTGATCTCGAGACACATCAGGTCTTTATCGGTCTCCAGATGCGTTTCGTGTCGCTCCAGGGCCTCCTTGTCTCGCTCCATCTGGAGCTTGGCCGACTCCACGTTCCTGAGCCTCTCGAGGAGCTCGGACTCCTCCGCTTCGCCTTCCCGAAGGACAAGCCGGGACTTGCCGATCCAGACGGAGGTCAGCGACTTGGCGCCCACGACGAGACACATAAGTAGTATGACGACAGCCACTTCCATCGCTGCGACTCCCTAGGATTCCGACTTCCGGAACATCCTCAGGCTTCTCCGAACGGCCTCATCCCTGCCGCCCCTCTCGGGCTCTTTGGGAGCGTCCTGCTGAGTCTCGACCTTGAGCCTCTGCTGCTTCAGGAGCTCGATCCAGCGCTCCAACCGGTCACATCGGGCGCGTTTCAGGGGGACCTCCTCCTGGAGAGCGCCCACTCTGGCCTCGTATTCGGAAAGTCGGCTTCTCTCCGACCCGAGCCTGATCTGGAGCTCATCGAGCTGGGCCGCGAGATGCGCCGACTCCGTACTGTAGGCCAGGATCGTGAAGACGACGAAGATCAATCCTCCGACAATCGCTGCGGCAAGGATAACGGCCGACATCGCCTGGATCCCCCTTTGATGGCACGCTTGGCCCGCCTCTGCTGAGGGCCGTCGACATACGAAGACACGGGGTCGTGTGAAACTCCGCATGGCGACTAAGTATAGGATATCGCGGACTCTCATGTCAATGGAAAGCTCGTAGGAAGACGGCCTCGGACACGCCGAGAGGGCTCGCCGGATTCCCTTCGCTGACGTCCGCCAGCGACACTTGAGCCTCCTGCCGCTTGCCCGTCACTGGGACCGGTCGTATATTTTGGGAGGGAGACACGAGTGGTACTTGAGGGCCCTGCAGGACGGTAGTGTGGGGAGGGAAGAAACGGGCGTCAGGTGTTGCCCGGGAGAAGAGTGCGAGGTTCCAGCTGCTTCACCACGGCGGCGGAGGCCGATGATGGCTCGCATCCTCGTGATCGACGACGACCAGACAGTGCGTGGCGTTCTTCGGAAGGCCCTGGCGGGGGCTGGTCACGAAGTGGTGGAGGCGCCCGGCGGCCAGGCGGGGATCGAGCTGTACCGACAGGCTCCGGCGGACCTCGTCATCACAGACCTGTTCATGCCCGAGACCGACGGGCTCACCGTCATCGAAGAGGTGCGGAAGCTCAATCCAGAGACGCGAATAGTCTCCATTACGGCCGGTGAGGGTGATGACTGCGCCCTGGCCAGGGAGCTCGGGGCCGAGCGTACCTTTGTGAAGCCCTTCTCGATCCCGGACATCCTCCGGACCGTGGAGGAGCTGCTCTAGAGGGGTCGTCACCGGAGCGCCCGGGGCGCGGACTTCGCACACGGCAAGGAGATCGGAGGGAGGCAGTACTTTGGCGCGCATACTGATTATCGACGACGAACGCGAGGTGCGGATGGCACTTCGCGCCATTCTCGAGAGGGCCGGACACACGGTGATAGAGGCCCCCAACGGGGACCAGGGCGCGAGACTCTACGCCCTGAGCCCGACCGAGGTGGTGATCACCGACATCGTCATGCCAGGGAAGGACGGGGTCGAGACCCTCATGGAGCTTCGGGCCGACTTCCCCAACATCAAGATCATCGTCATCTCCGGCGAGGCCGACGATCTGCTACCCGCGGTCCAGCAGTTCGGCGCCCGGTTCGCCTTCCCCAAGCCCCTGCGGTCCAAGGAGATACTCGCGGCAATCGACGAGCTCCTGGCCGAAGACGCCTGATCCCTTCCTGCCCTGCAGGCCCATCAGCCGATCACGGCTTTCACCCCCGCATCCCTTCCCATCCGTACCAACGCCTCGAGCCGCTCCGGGCTCTGTCGGGCCCCCTCGACTTCGCATCGCTGACCAAGCCACTCATACTTGGCCCCCGAAGAGGGGTTGAACGGCAGCAGGGCCACATCCTCCAGTCCGACACGCCGCGTGAAGGCGAAGATGGCCCCCAGGTTCTCGTCGAGGTCCGTAATCCCGGGAATCAGCGGCACCCGAATCTGCACATTCCGTCCCGCCAGGCGCTCCGCATTCTCCAGGATCTCGCCGTTGTCGACACCTGTCCAGCGTCGGTGGGCCTCGGGGTCATAGAGCTTGATGTCGTACAGCGCCAGATCGGTGTGGCGCAGAAGCCTCTCCAGCGTCTCCCAGCTGCACGCCCCACAGGTCTCGAGCGCCGTGTGCACCCCGAGCGACTGGCACCCCTCCAGGATGTCCGAGGCGAATGCCGCCTGCGAAGTGGCTTCGCCTCCGCTCAGCGTCACCCCGCCGCCTGAGCGTTCGAAGAACGGTCTCATCCGAGCCGCTCGCGCGACCAGATCCGCGGCGGGTATCCGGCGTCCCTTGATCAACAGCGCCCCGCTGGGACAAGCGCCTGCGCAGGTGCCGCACGTCTGGCACGCCGCGCGTTCGATCCCATGTGCGTCGTCGATCCGGTGGACCCCCTCTGTGCACACCGTGCCGCAGGTGCCGCACAAGGTGCACCGATCGCCAACGAAGATCAGCTCCGGCGCCCCCCGCCGCGACTCGGGACTGTGGCACCAGGCGCACGCCAGGGGGCACCCCTTCAGGTAGATGGCCATGCGGATGCCGGGACCGTCGTGAACCGCGAAGGTGTCCACGTCGAAGACCAGACCTTGGCTTCCGTTGGATCCTGCGGTGTCCGGCCCGATGTCCCTCATCACATCCGCCCCTCCTGACGCCTGATGTGGTGGTCCTGCTGCTCGCGGCTGAGCATGGTGAAGTAAGCGCACCATCCCCCCATCCGAACGCGAAGCGAGCCATACTTCTCCGGTTCCTTCTGTGCCGCCCGAAGCTCCTCCAGATCGGCCACAGTCAGCGTCATCATCGATCCTCCGGTGTCGGAGAAGCTACGGATCAGCGCCGACATGCGGGCCGTTCCCTCTTCCCCCTCCACCAGCCGCCGCGCCAGCCTCAGGTCGAGCGGCCCCCCCGCGGGCATCTGCTCCGGCAGCATCTTGGCGTATGAGAGGATCGCACCACAGATCCCTTCCACGTCGCGCCCCAGCGC
Source organism: Candidatus Latescibacterota bacterium (assembly GCA_030746455.1). The sequence continues at coordinate 2,015 of JASLMQ010000308.1, read as the reverse complement.
GGGCGAGAAGTTCGACGACACGGCCTCCCCCGCCAGCCGGCCGTCGGGGGAGGCCCCAAGCCCCTGGCCGATGCCGATGTACCAGGAGAAGGTTGCCGCGCCGCATGGAAATCTCACCGTGGACCGATGCGCCGACGCGTGTCGATCCACGGCCTCCACGAAGGTCTCGATCACGCGCCGGCCCATCCCGTCCGCACGGTCGTCGTCGTTTCCGTAGTGAGGGGTGGAAAGCAGAACCCTCCTCAGAGACTCGAGTCCCTCGAAGTTCGCCTCCAGGGCATCGCACAGGTCGGACATCGTCGCGTGCTGCTGCTCGAACACAACCGTCTCGATAGCCGTGAGCGAGTCGATCGCGTGCGCGGCGCTCTCGGCCAGCATACCGTAGGTGCGGAATCTCGCCCCACCGGCCGTCAGGTCCCTTCGGGCTGAGATAGCCCCATCGATCAGGGCGCTCAGCAGAGGAACAGGTGCGATCACGCTGCGGTCGTCGATCGTCTCCACGACACGGTTCACGACCTGACTCACCATGGCGTCCACCTGAGTGGCAAACGCCTCCCAAACCGCCTCGAAGCTCGCAAAGCCCCTCGCGTCTCCCGTGTCTGGGCCCTCCTGCCTCCCGTCCAGTCGGGACTGCCCCCGGTTCAAGGCCCGCTCCAGACAGAGCATCAGACTCAATCTCTGGAACCGGAAGTCCGTCCGCCCCGGGATGATCACCTCCCAGCATCCGTCGTTGGTGTAGTCGAGGGCGTCGGCCCTCGGGAATCCCAGGTTCTCCAGCGCGGGCACCAGCGCCTCGTCATTGAAGATCGCGGGCATCCCCCCGCCTTCCTTCAGGACCTCGGCGGAGCGCCGGATCAGGTCCTCCGGCGACTCCCTGTGGACGCGGACGGTGAGCAGCGGATTGGTCATCCGGTTCCGGCTATAGCTCTCCAGAAGGAGAAACGTCAATGGGTTTGTGCCGTCTTCCTCCTCCGGCGTCAGACCACCGATCACGATATTCTGCAGCCAGTGGTTGGTGGCATCCAGCCGGTCGCGGTCGGTGCCGATCTGAGACGAGGTGGAGTGCCGCGTCCGTCGGCTCAGATCGACGGGCGCGTCCCCCCGGGCTTCCGGCCGCTGCTCGTCCGTCGTCTTGGCACGCTCGTTGAACTTGAGGCAGAAGCAGTCGACCAGCTCGCCCGCCCGATCCATGTCCAGGCGGCCCGCCGCCAGGTCGGCCTCCAGGAAGGGCCACGCGTACTGATCCAGGCGCCCGGCAGCATTGCCGTTCATGGTCGAGTGGAACACCATGTGAAGGAGCCAAACCGACTGGAGGGCCTGCCAGAACGTCTCGGCCGGCCCCGCCGGCACCCTTCGAAGATTGGACGACATTACGAGCAGCTCATCGGCCCGGTCCGCATCGGGACACCGCTCGGCCTCCTCCTCGCATCGATCGGCCAGCCTCCCAACGAAGCTCAACACCGCCTCCACCGCGATCGTGACCGAGTCCAGAAAGGCAACCTCCTCGGCATTGCGAGCGGCCGGGCGCTGAGTCTCCACGTCCTCCAGGATCCCCTTCAGCCCCTTCTCGAGCAGAAGGGGATAGTCGGGCACGATGTGCCCGAAGACAGTGCGGATGCTCAGACCCCGCTCCGCAGCCGCCTCACGCTCCGGCGGCGTCGTATAGTCGGGGAATCCCCATTCGGCGTGCACGCGCGGATGCTCCAGCGTCATCGAGCCCGAAAGCAGCTGCCCCTCCCACAGGTCCGCGGGCATGTGGGCGAGCTTCAGCGCGATCGCACGGGCCTTGCGCACAGGCAGGGGCTCACCCATATGGGCCTCGTCGATGCGCTCAGGACAGTCCCAGCTCACCGGCGGGACATCCATCGCCTCGCGGACCCGCCGTCTGAGATCCGCCACGCGGCTCGTATTCCTCCGCTCGGCCGCCAACATGTCCACCGCCATCGGCTATCTCCCTCCTCCGTGGCTCGCGCTACACCCTCAAGGCGTCGATCGTGCCACTCCAGCCCGAACGC
>JASLMQ010000307.1 GCA_030746455.1 Candidatus Latescibacterota bacterium | reverse complement strand
ACGACCTCCATGTTTAGCGCTACACCCAGCCCCGGGCCCTCGGGCACGTGGAAGTGGCCCTTCTCTACCGTCAGAGGCTCCGCGAGCACGTCGGCTACACGGGTGAAGGGCAGTTCGTCGCAGGGCAACGTGGCGTTGGGTATCGTAGACTGCACGTGCACCGAGTAGGCGGCCTTGACGCCCAGACAGAGGCCACCCATTTGCACCCAACAGGGGACGTCCGCGGCCTCGGCAATCGCGGCGGCCTTCTTCAGCTGCTGCGCCCTCCCTCCGAGATTCACATAGTCCACGCACTCCGCCTTCATTGCCGCGAGCACACCTCCTGGCGCCCCCAGGTGAAGCGCGATGGGGATATGGGTCTTCTCCCTCAGCAGCCGGTACCAGTCCAGATTGTTCTTCAGCACGGGGTCTTCGAAGTTGGCCACGGTGCCGAAGGGCTCCAGCTCCTCTGCCAGCCGTGCCGCGATATGGGGCAGTCTGAACTCGGTATTCGGGTCCACTCCCACGGTGTAGTCCGGGCCGGCCACGTCTTTCATCAGCTTCACCGTCTCCACAATGTTCCAGGAGCGGGCCTTGAGCTTGTGGTTCGTGAAGCCGAGCTTGGCGCCCACCTCGGCCTGTGCGGCGGTCTCGTGTGGTTCCATGGGGCAGGACCAGTAGGAGACGGGCACGCGGTCTCGGACCTTCTCGCCGAAGAACCGATGAAGGGGCATGTCGTGGGCCTTGCCGGCGATGTCGAGCAGGGCGCAGGCGAACGGATCGGGTTGCGCGAGGGCGTCCAGAGCCAGGGGATCCTGGGCCACATAGGCGGCCGCCTTCGCCTCGAACTGCGGCCGCTTGCCCGAGACTTCTCCGATGCCCTCGATGCCCTCGTCGGTGGAGATCCGACAGACCGTCAGGTCGTAGATCTTGGGCATGTATTTGGCGATGGGGGGGATGGGGGGGATTTCGATCTCGTAGAGGTCGACGTTGGTGATCTTCATAGGGCATTGCCTCCAGGATTCAGGGGACAGGATTCAGGAGTCTGGGAAACCAACTGCTGGGAGTCAGGATACAGGAGTCAGGGATCAGGGAGAGTCAAAGGCAAGAGCCACGGATCGGTTCACACAGCAAGCGGTCCGTTGCCGCCTTTTCCTGAATCCCGAATCCTGGCTCCTGGATCCTGCCTCTCCGAGCCACGAACCACGAATCACGATAGGTACTCTCGGCCAAACTCCCTCGCGTGCTGGAACATGGCATCGATGTTGGCGTGGGGGACCTCGGGCATCACGCTGCTTGTGGACGACAGCACGAAGCCCCTTCCCTTGCCGGCCAGGATGAAGGATCGTTCGACCGCCCTCCTCACCTCATCGGGCGACCCGTGGGGCAGCGTACTGGTGACGGACACACATCCCCAGATCGATAGGGGACGACCTGCCGGATCCCTCAGCTCGACCATCTGCTCGTAGTCGACGCCGTGCTCCTCCTCGAATCCCTGAAGGCCCACCACCCCCAGGGCCATGAGGTCATAGAGGATCGGGCGGATGTCTCCGTCGCAGTGCCAGATGATGCCGATCTCGTTCTCCACGAGGGGCTTCAGACACCAGCGAAGCTCCGGGAAGTAGATCGCGCGCAGGGCCTCGGGAGAGATGATGGGACCGGTCGCCGTACATATGTCCTGTCCGGTGTAGGCGAAGGGCGCGATTCCGTGCTTCTCGCAGGCGAGGACGATGGCCGTGTTGAGCAGTCTTCCCTTCAGGGCAGAATGGTGGTAGTACCGCTGCATGGCATCAGGATAGTCGGCGATGGCCATCAGGTAGTTCTCGTAGCCCCACCGGGTGTAGCCACCCATGAAATCGGCCTGCCCGAATTGAGCGATGAAGAGCACCTCGTCGTGCGTTTTCGCCGTTCGGTCCAGGATGTCACGGGCGTAGGCCTCCGCGGCAGCTTCGACGTCATAGCCGGATTCGACCTGCCCGTCCTCGGGCAGCCGGTCGATGGATCGGAGGATGTCATCTGGACTCGTGATCCCTTCCTTCCCGCCCGGCATGGGTGGATGGGCCACGAGCCCTCGCTCGATGTTTCGCTGGTCCTCACCGGGCAGGTACCTCTGGGGTACCAGGTTGATTCCGCAGCGCTTGAGGTACTCGTAGAAGACGCCTTCACGATCGGACCAGTAATCGCGTCCGGCCACGTACGACATATAGGACGAGCTCGTCATCCAGCTGTAGTTGATGCACGGCCTGTCCACGGCTTCGCGCATGAGCGTCGCCAGCGCTATGTCGCGTCCCTTCACCCTTCGCACCTTCCGTGTGGTTTGTGGTGCCGCTTCTAGGCTCTTCGCTATACGTAGCGCGAGCGGAGGCACTGCTTCACGGCGGCCAGGCAGATCTCGACAACCGTGTCGGTGTTCATGACGAGAGCGTGAGAGTCATCGCGGTTGCCCGACATCTCGATCAAGAAAGCGGCCGGCGTGCCGCGCTTGGCGGCATAGGAGATCGAGTAGGGCTGGGCCGGAGCGAAGTCTGTGATGCGGTCCATGTTGACCTGCTGAAAGGGACCTCCGTAGGGCCGCTGCGTAAGATAGCGGTCCTTGAGTCGACGCTTGATGTCGGCGTGGATGCCCTCCAGCAGCGCCTTGTCGCCCTTCTGGGGCAGCATCATGATGTAGTCGGCCGTGTGGTAGTCGATCGTGCAGATCGGACGGAAGCGGTCGATGATCCCCTGGACGATCTGAACCTCCCGCTCGGAGGCCGGTCGCGTCCCCTTGTAGTTGTAGTCCCAGGGCATGCCGACGTCCTGGTCCTCCTCGAAGCGATGCCAGTTGCAGTCGAAGTTGCGATTCAGGTCCACACCATTGGCGTTCTGGCGGGTGAAGTGCTCGAAACCCCACGGGTTCTGAACAGGGACCATCTTGAAGTGGAGCTTCCTCGTGTCCAGGCGCTCGACCCTCGGCTCCTCGCAGAGAAGCTCGGCAAGCCGCATCAACCCGTAGGCGTTCTCCCACTCCCACCCGTGAATGGCGCCGCCGAAGTACATCGTCGGATTCGCCTCATCCCCAATGTTGAACGACCAGACCTGCCGACCGTCGCTGCAGGGACCCTCGGGTTCCACCGAGAGCCAGGGCTGATGCCGTGCAAGATCGTGCATGGCGTCGACAAAGCCGTCGTACGACAGCCTCTCAGGGTAGTGCTTCCCATAGCGCACGGCACCATTGACCACGTTTCCCGCGAAGAGATACTTGTTGGTGCTGCCCCAGGAGTTGAAGAAGGGACGGTTCGGGGACAGGAGATCCATCGCCACGATCCGGCCTTTGCCCACCCTCTCCTCGACGATTGTGGCGGCGCCGTTGACCGTGGACGTGGCCAGGAGCGAGACGCCGTTCCCCTCCTTCACCCCGGAGACCTGCCGCTGGAACATCTGGTTGGCATAGGCGTTGTCCGACGCTCCCGAGGACACGGTGCCGAACCACCAGATCGTGTCACCCACGGCGAAGCCCCGGGTCACGTCGGATTCCATCTCGATCTTCAGGGCGGGTCGCATGCGGTCGATGACATGGGTCTTGCTGAAGTGGAGTCCACGGTTGTGAGCGTACTCGAAGAGACACGAGATGACCTGCCCACCGGCCTTCGCGAAGGCGGTGACCGCGCGGTAGTTCAACCTGCGGAGGTTATGCCTGGAGCCCACGGCGGTAATCACGTGTGAGTATTTGCCCAGGACTCGGGAACTGTGGGGATTCCGGGTGAAGTTCAGCTTCTCGACGCGGCCGGGGTAGAGGAGGTCCAGGTCCGGCCCGATCGTTCGAGCGCGTCCGGCGTCGTCGGTGAGCAACAGAATGGTTCGCTTCCTCGGCATAGTCGGCCTCCTCACAGCCAGCGTACGGGGATGTCGAGATCCTGAATGGGGGTGCCGTCAAAGGTGGCTTCACTCGCGCCAGCCACCATCGCGGCAACCGGGCGGCCGGCATCCAGCCGGATGAGCGTCACCTTGCCATCCGATTCGACACGGTTGGAGTCTGTGGTGCCAGGACCCAGGAGGACCCGATCTTCGGCCCCCTCAGCCCCGTGCACGGTAAACGTCAGCCCATTCTCAGGCCCGGTGCGATCGAGTGTGAGGGTAGGCGAAGCGCCGGACCTCACGGGCTCGGCAAGGAAAGCGGCGCTGAGGGGCAGCTCGGCCTGCCTGGCCAGAAAAAGCGAAGGCGCCGGACGATCCCCCGTCATCAGGCCGCGATAGGGAGGCTCCATTTCACCCACGATCAACTCGGCGTCAAGATCGGGGTCACTCCACGAGAAGGAGACGTTCGCGGTCCCGGTTTCGTTAGACACGGCCCGCCGGGCACTGCGATCGACCTCCAATGATTGAGGGTAGAACATGAAGTGCCAGTTCAGACTATGGTCACCCTGGCCCAGGACCTGGTCGATCACCAGGAAGTAGTCCGGCTTCACGAACAGGATGGACCGGAGCTGGTCGACCTTCAGGGAATGATCGGGGCCGAACCCATCGCTGAACCGCCCCTCAGCGAAATCGAACTCCGGACATGAGTACCAGGGGTCTTCGGACGGGCCAGATGGGTCAACGTGGGTGCGATGCTGGCCCAGGCCGTCCACGGAGAGCGTGCTGTGCGCCGGCGACTGGCTCCAGATCCGCCTCTGCTCGGTTCTGCCATAGGGCGTCAGGCCGGGCTCGACGAGAAGGTGAGTCCCGTAGCCTGAGATCTGGAATGACAGATGGTCCTGGTGGTTGTGCATGATCCCGTGAGGGCCCGCCGTGAAGAACAGGTAGAGGGCCTCACGCTCCCACCCGGACCGCATGGCATAGAGCCCGGACCATTCGAGTCTCACGGAGGGCGCCTCGAGCTGCAGTACGGCTAGCTTCTCACGCCATCCTGTCTCGTTGGGGGAGAGACCCGTGTCCCCCAAGAGGGGCAGAGACCCGTCCGGTTTCGAGATCAGGGCGATGTAGGCGTTCATCTTCCGCGTCATCTCGCGCTCGTAGTCGATGCCGGCGATCCCAATCTCGTCGGCGAGCTCGACGCCCTGGACGTACCAGGGGGATACGGCCGCGTGGTATCCGGGGCATCTGTACTTGAGCCCACCATCGGGATAGAATGCGGCATCGATTCCCGTCCGGAAATGACGCCTGAAGACTTCGATACAGGTCGCTGACTCGGAGGCCTCCGGGAAAAGGAGGGCGAACTTGAGGTTCACCTTCATCATGCCCGATAGGGTCGCCGAGATGCGTCCGCCGATGTTTTCCTCCACGTAACGATTCATCAGGCGGGCGTGGTTGATCATGGCCTTGAGGAGATCGACGGCATCGCGGTCGGTGAGCGCGGAGGCGAAGAGCGGATAGAAGTGGAGCCACTTCTCGAACCGGTTCCGGGTGTTCATGTTCTGCCAGTGCTGACGGACGAGGTCGTTGCTTGGCAGGAGCTCCCAGTACGTGGGTACGCGACGGATCCAGTCCATCAGCAGCTCGAGCAGGCGATTCCGGTAGCGCGTTTCTTCCGTCTTCCAGTAGACCCTGGCCAGCGTGGTGAGGGGCTCGTGCTGGTTGAGGGCGTAGCGGAAGGCCTTGGGGGGGTAGTAGACCTCGGTTCCTTCGTAGGAGGGAGACCACTCGAAATCGCCGGTGAGCTTCTTGGTGAGGGTGCCGCCTTTGCCGTCGGTGAGGGTGAAGACGCCCGCCAGAATATCGTCGGCCGTGGATTCTGCCTCGGGATCGACAGGGCCCTCCGCAGGCGTGCGATACGGAGAGAAGGAGGGGTGGGGCTTGGATCGCATCCGGTCGGCGAGCAGACGGACGCATGAGGCC
>JASLMQ010000306.1 GCA_030746455.1 Candidatus Latescibacterota bacterium | reverse complement strand
TTAACTCACTGTCCTAAAATAGGACATTCCTGACACTTGTACAAGGGGCTACCACTATTTTTGTGAATAATCTAGGCTAAGAGTCACCACGCCAAGGCGGGCGAAATCCTGGCCAGCCTGGACAACGTGCTGGCTGAGAAGATGGCGGGCATGGGGAGCAACATTGCGGACGCCGTGAACGGGTGCTGGCAGTGCCACGGGAGCATCATCAAGTTCAAGCGAGATGAGAACGGAAAGGTGTTGTTGGCCGGGGAGGACAACAAGCCCGTTATCGACCCCGATACCTGGCCCAACAGCGGCATGGGCAGGCTGAACCCAGACGGTTCGAAGGGCTCGTGCCACGCGTGCCACTCCAGGCACGCATTCGAGGCGAAGCTGTCAAGGTCACCAGAGAACTGCGGCAAGTGCCACATGGGGCCGGATCATCCGCAGATCGAGATCTACAACGAGTCGAAGCACGGCATCGCGTTCTACGCAAACCGTGACAGGATGGCTCTTGACAAGCGAGGCGAGTGGGTGCTGGGACGCGACTACTCAGCGGCCCCGACGTGCGCCACGTGCCACATCAGCAGCTACATGACCCCGCAAGGCGACTTCACTGCGAACACCCACGATGTGGGCGAGCGGATCAGTTGGACGCTGAGACCCGTGGTGAGTGCGAAGCTGAACCTCGTTGTTTATGAAGACGGGTACAAGGAGGACTACCCGCACACGAGGCCACTCCCGGCCATCGGCGCAGAGGTGATGACGACCGAGAAGGTGGTTGAGAATGAAGCTCTGGTCAGCAAGAAGGTCCCCCGCAAGGTGGAGCGGATCGTCACCTGGGAGGAGCGCCGAGGGAACATGAAGGGCGCGTGCCTGAACTGCCACAGCAACACGTATGTGGACAACTTCTACAAGCAGTTCGATGACCTGGTGGTCCTTTACAATGAGAAGTTCGCCAAACCGGCAAAACGGTTCATGGATGAACTGAAGGCCGACGGGATCTTGAACCCGGCGGCGCCGTTCGAGCACGACGTGCAGTGGGTGTTCTGGGAGCTGTGGCATCACGAGGGCCGCAGGGCGCGCCACGGCGCCAGCATGATGGGACCCGACTACACGCACTGGCACGGCATGTACGAGGTCGGGAAGCACTTCTACCGGAAGTTTCTGCCCGATGTTGTGAAGGCGGCCGCCACCAAGAGCCCGGCGATGAAGAAGAAATACCAGGAGAAGGTCGATGCCCTGTTGGCGCAGGATGACCACACGTGGATGAAGGGCCTTTCGGCCGAGGAGGCTGAGCGGCTGCGGAAGATGTACCAGGAGCGGTACAACCAGTAAGGGCGGTGGTTCAGGTGGCTGGCGATGAGCTGATCACTCCCGCAGAGAATGCGCTGGACAGCCTGGCGAGCGTCGCGTCAGCACTGGCATCCGGTGGGGAGGGCGTTATGAACCAGAAAGGGCCCCCCGCCTGGGGATGGCACGCCGTCTACCTGAGGCTGTTGCTTGCCGCACCGTAGACGTAGAAGACAGAGAACAGGCCCGATGCGCCTGGATCTGTGACGTCAACCGAGAGTGGGACCGCCCTGAGCGAGGACGGTCCCACTATTCACTGCCGTAGATGAGCGGGCTCTTGTCAAACCAGGTGGATAGATGAAGGTACCAACCACTAATCGGGCCTTGGCTTATCTGACAGAGGCCCAAGCGCTCAATCCGGGGGCCTGGATTGACCACTCCCTGAAGGTCGGGGAGGCGGCACGAGCCATCGCCGATGCCCATCCGAAGCTTGATGGGAATCACGCGTATGTAATGGGGGCCCTGCACGATATCGGACGCCGTGCCGGACGAACGGAGATGCGGCACGTCCTGGACGGCTACGAGTTCCTGATCGAGGAGGGGTACGATGACGCCGCCAGGATCTGTCTGACGCACTCATTTTCCCTCCAGGATGTGAATGCTGTCTTCGGGAAGTGGGATTGCAGTGAGGAGGAGCTGGATTTCGTCCGGGACTACCTTTCGGGTATAGAGTACTCGGACTACGATCGGCTCATCCAGCTGTGCGACGCCCTGGCCCTCCCCAGTGGATGCTGTCTCATGGAGAAACGGATGGTGGACGTCGCGCTCCGGTACGGTGTCAACGACTACACCGTGCCTAAGTGGAAGGCGGTCCTCCAGATCAAGGTGGCATTTGAAGGGGCGGTCGGGTGTTCCATCTATGAGTTGCTTCCGGGCGTCGTTGAGAACACGTTCGGGACGAACAAGAGCCCAACTCGAACCTGATCGCCACGAGTGGCGAGGCCGCAGCTGCGAGGTTCTGGCTGCCTCCGACTTCCGGGCTGCAGGTAGACCGGGCTCCACTGCCGCCCCTCCGGGGCTTGGGTTTCTGCTGGCGCGCCGGATACCTGGGGCTTACGCCCCAGGCTACCAACTGCCGCCGCTCCGCGGCTCCTGGGACCAATGGGATTCCCTGGTGGGTTCCAGCCCCGAAGGGGCGACAGTGACACCATCTCCCATATTGCAGCAAGTCACCGTGCTAGCCGTCAAGCTCGCGGCACAGTGCGCCAAGGGCCGAGAGACGAACCGCGCGAGCTATCCCTGGAGGTACCAGAGATGAAGATCACGAAGATCGAGGCATGGCAGATCGAGACGCCGAGGTTCGGCACCATCGTTTCCGGACACATCATCCTCAAGGTGCACACGGACGGCGACGTCGTGGGGATCGGCGAGGTGTCGGACAGCCGGGCGGGCGATCTGGCGAACGTGGTGAGGCAGTACAACGAGCTGTTGGTGGGGCGGGACCCGGCGTGCATCACCGAGATCAACACGATGCTGCGCGAGCACGACTTCGGTGATGAAGTGGGCAGCCCGCATCTGGCGTCGGGGATCGACCTGGGGCTGTACGACCTCAACGGCAAGGCCCAGGGCGTGCCCGCGTACCAGTTGATGGGCGGGAAGGTGCGGGACCGGATCTACTGCTGCTATCCGATCTTCGGGAATTGGGTCAGACGCGACTACGACTATGGCGCGAAGAGCCTGCAGCACCTGGCCGACCAGGGACACCACCTGTTCCGGTACTACATTTCGAACGACGTCGAGCTGGACAACCGCTTTCTCACCGAGATGAAGGACCGCTTCGGGGACCAGATCCGGCTGAAGTCGCTTGACCTCAAGGGGTATTTCAAAGACTGGGAGGAGGCGCTACGCTACGCGGACGTGATCCGGCACCATGCGCCCTACCATTTCGAGCAGCCTTCGAGGGACCTCCGTGAGTGCGCGGAATTCACCAAGCGGGTGGACCTCCACGTGAGCCAGCACATCGGCTCCCTGTCACACGGGTACGAGGCGATCGAGCGGGGCGCGTGTACGGCCTTCAACCTCGCGTGCGTGATCGGTGGGCCCACGTACATCCGGCGGATCTTCGCGATGGCCGAGGGGGCCGGCATCCGCTGCCTGGTGGGCACGGACCAGGAGTCCACGCTGGGCACGTCGGCTCAGGTGCAGGTGGGCGTGTCAGTGCCCAATCTCGACCTGCCGTGCGATCCGATGGGCCCGGTGCTCTACACGACGTCGCCGGCCAAGGAACGGGTCCGGGCGGAGGAGAGCTACCTGTACCCGCCGGGGGAACCCGGGTTAGGCGTGGAATTGGACGAGGTGAAGCTGAAGGAGCTGACAGTGGCTCAGGCTTGATTCCTCTCCGCGAGAAGCGTAACTACGAAAAACGCGAAATGCGCGAAAAGATCGGAACTACCAAAGTCGGGAGGGTGGGATGTGGAGGGGGAGATGGGGAGGTCCGGCTCGTGGGACTGTGCGGGCCTTAATTGTGATCGCGGTTGTGACGGCTACACAGGGTACGGGGGTGCAGGCGATGCCAAGGACACTGCTGCCGGATGCGCTGGAGAACATGAGGCGGAACTGCGAACGGTTTCCAGAGGCCGCGGAGCTTCGCAAGAAGCTCATCGCGGCACCGGACGACCGGCTGTTGGAGGCGACGGACGACTGGCTGATCGACTTCGTCCCCGACCCCAGGGTGAAGCGATCCCTGTACATCCACGAGGGCGATATCTCGTATGGCTGCCCGGTGCACCGGGGCGGGAGGTACGTCTTCACGGACGGAGGTGACCCATTCGTTCCGTACCAGCTGACCTGTTCGATCGGCGGAGAGACCTACCCCAATGAAGACTTCCCTGAATCGGGTACGCCCGAGTCCCCGTGGGATGAGCAGGGCTGGCTGGACACCCGGAAGACCGTGGACGGTGAGGCGAACCCCACGTATGGACTCCGCTACCACTTCAACGCCCACTACGCCTACTGGACCCGGTGGATGAAGGCGGGCCCCTTCTTGCAGCAGTTGGCCACGGCGCATTTGCTTGCGGAGGAAGCTGACCCGCGAAGAGATCAGTCGGCACACACTGCGGCGGTCCTGCTGCTGCGGCTTGCGGCGGTGTTCCCTCAGCTCGAGCGGGACGACTTCCGTTCGTCGGAATGGGTGCACGGATTCCCGTTCGTGGTGGGGATCATGGACTACATCTGGGAGCCCGGACACACCGACCAGTATGCCGTTGCGTTCGACTATATCAAAGACGCGATTCTCGCAGATGAGTCACTGCTGCGATTGGACTACGGCCGGGCGGGAACCGCGTGGGGAGATGATCCGGGCAACGACCTGGATGGCGACGGCGAGGTGACGACGGCGGATCTGGTGGCGTGGGTGGAGACGGCGCTGCTTCGGGAATACGGCGAGCGCTATGCAGCCATTCCGCCCAAGTATGCCAACGCCACGATGGTGCACCAGAAGACGCTGAGCCTGCTGGCGACGGTTCTCGACGAGCCCAAGTACTATGAACACGCTCGAGGTGTCCTACTGGACCATCTGGCAACGAACTGGTTCACGAACGACGGGGCCTACTACGAAGGGTCGATCCCCGGGTACGGGCAGTTCGGGCTCAAATCGTTACGGGATGCCGCGGCATGGCTTCGGCGGTTCGATCCCGAGCTGGTCTCGCCGAGGATTGTGAAGGGATACCTGTTCACGCCGTCGATGGTGTGCGTGGACGCTACCCTACCCAACAACGACGATTCAGGAGGGGTTCAGCTTAAGAAGCTGCAGGGCTCGCCGGGATTCGACGCCGACGAGTACGAGGCGGCCTACCTTGACTACGGTGACGACCGGCTCCTTCGGGTCCTGTCGGACGGAAGGGACTACGAACCCACCTTCAACGATCTCGACGGCCTGATGGCGGATTGCTCCGAGGAGCGGGCGGATGGGATTCGCCGGGCCCTGGCGCAGAGCAAAACCGGCCGTTTGGCGAGCACGGTGACGCGATCGGGATACGCGGTGCTGCGCGGTGGAGATGATGCGGCGCCGTTCGACATGTTCGTGACCTTCGACGGCCAGGGCGGCAGCCACACACACTACGACACGTTCAACCCGATCCTGTATGGCTTCGACTATATCCTGGTACCGGAGCTGGGCTATCCGCCGGCCCTGCGTGGACCCTCGCGGGGGGACTGGATCAGCCATCCGCTCTCGCACTGGACGGTGACGGTGGATCGCAAGTCTTTCGATCACGATTTCGAGAGGGGACAACTGGCACTCCTGGTGGACCGACCGGGCTTCCGGGCGATCTCGCTCCGGTCTCCTTCGTCCTATCGGGGGGTAGCCACGGTCTATGAACGGGTACTCTGCCTCATCGACAGGCCGGACGGGAGGTCGATCGTCATCGATGTCTTCCGGGTGCGGGGCGGGAGAGAACACCTCTACAGCTTCCACGGCGCGGCACCGGACGGGACCGAACGGGTGTCGGTGGACGGAGGAAGTATGGATGAGCCGTCGGAGCTCGGGACGCTGCAGGGGCTCTGGCACGAAACGCCGGTGGCCTACGCCGAGCCGATCGAGGGGAGTGAGGACCGATGCCTGTCCTACCTTGTGGCACCACGCGTTGTGAGGCCAGATGATGAAGCCCAGGTACTGCGATTCACGCTCCCGCGGGGTGACGATGAGGGCACCGCATTGGATCTGTGGATGCCAAAGGCGTGCGCCGACGAGTTCGTTGTCGCCGAGGGACGCAGGGAGCCGGTGGCGGGCCGCGGTAGCGCAAGCCTGCCCTACCTGGTGGCACGCTCGGGTGACGTGGACGCCGGGCAGGAAGTCGAATCGCTGTTCTGTGCGGTGGTCGAGGCTCACCAGGGGGACGCGGATATCGAGGATGTGCGACTGGATCCCGGGAGTGGGGAGATGCGGATCGCGTTCGGCGACGGTTCGGCCTGGACGCTCAAGGCTGAGACCGAGGCGATAGAGTTCGCATGGGCAGACGCTGGTGGTGCGGGAGCCAGACGGATCACGGGGGCGCTTGACGAGGTCGGCAAGGTGGAAGGCGTGGAGTACGGGTCGAGGAAGGTGAGGCTGGGGGGTGTGGAGGAACTAGCGGATGGAGAGCTTCTGGTCTTCGAGAACGAGCTTGAACGGAACACCTACTACGAGGTCGAAGGCACCCCCGGTGCAGACGAGATCGTGATCGGTGATCGCTGGACAGACCTGCGCGTGGCTCGCGGATACCTGACGGGCCGATGTGAGGGGACCAAGGTTCTGACGGACAGCGACTACGTCATCCAGCATCCGATTCGCGCCCAGTGCCGAGGGGCGCGAGTCTTCAACGAGGCGGGCGCTTCCCATCGGGTGGTGGCTGTGGAGGACGATGGAATCGTGCTGGACGCCTCGCCAGAGGCCTGCGCGTCGTTCGTGGCGGATTCGGGCGGGGATGGTCGGATGGCGTTCGACATCTACGACTTCGGGGAAGGAGATGCCGTGAAGCGTATCCGGATCGACGATTCCCTTTCTGAAGGAGGAGCGCATGAGTGACCCACTGCCGGTAGAGGAGCTGTGCGCGCGCTACCGGAAGCTGTATGCCGGGGCGATCTGTGACGCTCTGGATTCGAAGGAGCTGCGCAATCAGACGCTGAACCGGGCGATCAAGCCTGTGCTACCGGACATGGTCGTCGCAGGTGTGGCCTACACGGTCAAGGGCATGCGGGTCCCGAAGGACGACGCGTGGGTGCCGGATCCGCCTGTCGATATCCTCGCTGGAGTGACGCCCAGGTGCGTGATCGTGTACGATCCGGGAAACGAACAGGAATGTGGACACTGGGGCGAGCTGACATCCAACGCGGCCGCGTACATGGGCGCGCAGGGGGTGGTGGTGGACGGCGGCGTCCGGGATTCGACGAAGCACATCGAGATTCCGAACTGGTCGGCCTTCGGCCGGTACACGAGTCCGATCGAGGCGGCCTCCCAGCAGCGCATCATCGCGACGGGCAAACCCGTGTTGATGACGGGAAGCCTTTCACGCTACGTGCGTGTGAACCCCGGAGATGTGATTTTCGGGGACCTGGACGGGGTCGTCGTTGTGCCGAGGGATGTGGCTGAGGAAGTGCTGGTGACCGCCGAGGAGAAGATCGAGGTGGAGGATCGTGGCCGGGAGGCCATCCGGAAGGGGACGCCCCTGCAAGAGGTGTACAGGACGTACCGGGTTGGTTAGCCTCAAAACGTCAGAACCTCGGAACTACGAAAGACGCGAAACACGCGAAAACTGCGACAAGCCGGATGCGGGCAGGCCCGGACGTCAGCTCACAGGTGGTAGCGTGCTGGATCCAGGCCCGAGCTTCTGGTGGAACCGGGACTCGCAGTGCGATCGTGCAGATTGGGCTTGCGGAATCCAGATAGATGTATGATATTCAAGCAAATAGCTAGCTTGATCTGCCATTCGACGCCGCTCAGGCCGGGGCGGTGAACTATTGGGCGTTGACCCAGAAACCGATAGTCAGGAGAAGGCAAGATGGAGATGTCCAACGAGCCGGACAGCGCGGCTGAGCGATGGGTTTCGTACCAGGAGAACCTGAGAGTCTTTGACTGCACGATCCGGGATGGTGGGTTGATGAACGACTCCCATTTCAGCGACGAGGTGGTCAAAGGGGTGTACGATGCGTGTGTGGCGTCCGGCATCGACTATATGGAAATGGGGTACAAGAACTCCAAGAAGCTTCATCCCCGTTCCGAGTTTGGTCCGTGGAGGCACTGCGACGAGGAGGATCTGCGCAGGATCGTCGGAGACAACGACACGAACCTGAAGCTGACGGCCATGGCGGACGCGGAGAAGAGCGACTACCAGGAGGACATCCTGCCCGCCAGCGAGAGCGTCCTGGACATGATCCGCGTGGCGACCTACATCCATCAGATCCCTGTGGCGATAGATATGCTTCACGATGCCCACGAAAAGGGATACGATGCCACGGTCAATCTGATGGCCGTATCGGTGGTTCAGGAAAGGGAACTCGACGAGGGCCTCGAGCTGTTGATGGAATCACCCGCGTCTGTCATCTACGTGGTCGACAGCTTCGGTGCCCTCTATGGCGAGCAAGTTCAGGACCTCGTGGAGCGATACAGCAAGTTCGCCACCCCTGCCGGGAAGCAAGTGGGTATCCATGCGCACAACAACCAACAGCTGGCCTATGCCAACACGATAGAGGGGATCATCCACGGGGCCACGATGCTGGACGCGTCGATGGCGGGACTGGGTCGCGGGGCGGGGAACTGCCCACTGGAGCTGATCGTTGGTTTCCTGCACAACCCGAAGTTCCGGCTGAGGCCGATCCTCGAGTGCATCCAGAACACCATCGAGCCGATGCGCAAGGAGCTGATGTGGGGGTTCGGTCTCCCCTACATGCTAACGGGCTTCCTCAACCAGCATCCCAGGTCGGCGATTGCCTTCAACGCCTCGGATGACAAGGGCGATGTGGTCAAGTTCTACGACGACATCACGGCGGACGAGTAGTACCTGTTTGGGCAGGACGGGTTGACACCCGTTGGCCCGGGTGGCTATATTCTAGTAGAGTGATTGGCTGCACGCCGATGCACCTGTGTGGGGGCGACTTGGCTTCGACGGGGGTGGAGAGGCGAGAGCTGCGTGTCGAGGTCCCATCACCTCGTAAATCCATGGGAAAAAAATCGCAACTGCGAACGATAACTCGTACGCAATGGCTGCGTAACTAAAGCGTGGCCCGTCTCGCCAGATCCCGCCTGCGGGGTTTGACCGAGGCGTCGACTAATGCAGGCTGGCCCGTGCTCCTCCGCCCGAGGGAACCGGGTGAGATCTTGATCGGGCTGGCGTAGCAGCAACCCTGTCTGTTGGGTCGTTGCCTCGCGAGATCTAATAGACAGACTACACACGTAGATGCTCTCGATAATCTGTCTTCGGACGCGGGTTCGATTCCCGCCGCC
>JASLMQ010000305.1 GCA_030746455.1 Candidatus Latescibacterota bacterium | reverse complement strand
AGGCCAACGTTCTGATCACCCATGGTATGTCTCCTTTCCTATGAATGGTCCTATCGATCGTGCTTTGTTGTCAGCAAACGATCGACCTCGTCAGAGCACGCGTGACATCGCACTCTTGAGGTCGTTCGGAAGGACCGGCTTGGCCACGTAGTCGTCCATCCCAGCGGCCAGACACGCCTCGCGGTCGCCCACCATCGCGTTGGCCGTGAGGGCGATAATGGGCACCCGAGCTCCCTGAGCTTCCTCCCGGCGCCGGATCTCCTTTGAGGCCTCGAGGCCGTCCAGCTCGGGCATCTGGATGTCCATGAAGACAAGGTCGAAATCCCTCTCCGCAACGGCGTCGACCGCCTTCCTTCCCGTATCCACCAGAGCAACCTCGTGCCCCATTCGCTCGAGCAGGCGCTGGTTGACCGGATTGTCCTCCGCGACGAGGATGGAGAGGCCCCCGATATCGTGGGCTTCGCCTTCATCCTCGGCACCCGCCCTGGGAGTTGACGCCGACATCTCCTCCTCCGCCCGGCCGAGCCCGACGGTGAAGGCGAACCGACTCCCTTTGCCGATCGTACTCTCGACGTGTATGTCGCCGCCCATCAACTGGACCAACTGCCGGGTGATGGCCAGTCCGAGCCCGGTTCCCCCGAAGCGCCTCGTGGTCGAGCTGTCAGCCTGGGTGAACGCATCGAAGATATGCGCCTGGACATCCTCGGGTATCCCGACCCCAGTGTCCACCACCTCCACCGAGAGGACGACCCGCCCTTCCTCCTCCGATCGCCCGCCCACCCCCACAACGACACTCCCGTCTTGCGTAAACTTGACAGCATTGCCTATCAGGTTCAGGAGGACCTGGCGCAGCCGCGCCGCATCACCCACAAGTGAGTCGGGAACCTCATCGTCGACGTGGTGGTTAAGGCTGAGTCCCTTGTCTTCTGCTGTGAACCGGAGAGTTTTGATGACGCCGTCAACCGCGTCTCGCAGCTGGAATGGGTGGGGATCGAGTTCGAGCGCTCCGGCCTCGATCTTCGACGGGTCGAGGATGTCGTTGAGAATGACAAGGAGTGCGTCAGCGGAGGCCCTGGCATCCTCGAGGTGGTTGCGCTGGTCCGGTGACAGATCGCTCTCCAGCACCAGCCCGACCATCCCCAGCACGCCATTCATGGGTGTTCGGATCTCGTGGCTCATGTTGGCGAGGAACTCGCTCTTCGCCAGGCTGGCCCCCTCAGCTCGCTCCTTCGCCACCAGGAGTTCGCGGTTACTCTCCTCGAGGGCGGCTCTGGCTCGCGACAGTTCGGATTCCCGGCGGCGGGTTGCACCCAGCAGATATACAATGGCCGCGAATAGGAATGCCAGACCCGATCCGATGAGAAGCGTCAGGCGCGACAGAGCCGACTGCATCGTGTCCAGCAGCGCTTCATCCGGCCAGGTGTGGATCCTCCACGTCATCTCCATGGTCTGCACCTCCATGGATTCCACCCACCGCTCGTTCTCCTGCCCGGCGGCATCGTAGACAACCGCATCCCCGTCATAAACGAGTACGCCGAATCCCGGAAGCGATGCCCGCTCACGCACGTGCTCGATGAACCTGGCGACTTTGTACACGCCGACGATGAACCCATCGGATTCTCCATGGGCATATACCGGCATGTACACGAGGAATCCCTTGCCCCCCTGAACGAGATCGATGGTTCTCGACATCGTGGGCACGCCCTGATCCCGCGCTCGTTCCAGTGCCCTTCGGCGGCGCTCCTCGAAGAAGAGATCGAGGCCGAGGGCCCTCTCGTTCCCCTCGAGAGGAACCACCCATCGAATGGTTGGCGACCGGTCCGCCCACTCGATCGCCTGGAAACTTGCGAGGTCCGCGATGAGATTCCTCGCGTCTCGCTCCCAGTCCTCCCTGGGGGTCCCGTTGGCTTGCGTCCACCGATCGGCCATGCGGATCAAGACCTCGGCCTGGGCGTTCAGAACCCCCTCCAGATTGGCCCCAAGAACCTCGGCCGCCAGACGGACCTCTCGCCGCATCCGCTTCCGCTCCTGGGTCTCCTGTGAATACCACATCCCGATGGTGGAAAGCAGCACGATCAGGAAGACCGCGGCCGGCGGAATCCATATCCGGAAAGATGGGAGCTTCGTGGCCGAGCTGGTGAGCGACTGTCCATTGGCCATATCGATGAACCTGTGCCTGAGATATGAAAGACGACCACCGCATTGCGGGCGCCCGGCCTGGGAATGAAAAACTCCCCCTTGGGGAGTCCATTCAGGATCCTGTCAACTATGGCTGTTGATGGGCGCCAACCACCAATGCGAATCCGCGGACGCCGCTGTGGCACCTCATCCGTGGGGATTTCCCCGCTCCAGGCTCCCTCTCTGACTCGCAAGTTATCCCGATGGAAGCCGGGAAAGGCGTTTGAGAAGCATCACTTCCGTACCGTCTTCAGAGAACTGGAACCAGACCTTGTCCATCATCGACTGCATGACCAGCAGACCTCGTCCGGAGGGGTTCAGCATATTCTCCTCCAAAAGCGGGTCGGGTACGGATGCGGGATCGAAACCGGCGCCGCGGTCGCACACGCGAACGCTGAGGTGTTGTCCCTCCACCTCGAACCGGATCAGGACGGGCTTGCGGCGAACGCCCCCGTTCCCGTGGTGGATGGCGTTGTTCACGGCCTCGGTCACCGCAATCGCCAGTTCCTCGCCCTCGGCCTCGTCCAGGCGTAGCTCGGCGGCCACCGTTCCGGTCGCCAGGACCACTTCCGAGAGCGATTCGGCGCAGCTTGGAACCTCCAGCGTCTTCACCACTCTTCGGCCAGTAGCCATCGTTCGCTCCCCATCAAGTCCCAAGGACGCAAGTCACGAGGCATCGAAACTTCCAACGGCTTCGTCCGCGGTCGCAAAGGAGTCCAGGTCGTCGTCCAGGTGGGAGTTCGCGATCACCGCGGCCACCTCCACCCCAACCCTGGCAAGACGAATATCTCCCCCCGCCGCTCTTGCGGCCTTTCCCGCGGCTACCAGGACCCCGAGGGACGCGCTGCTCAGCGACCGGACCCCCCGAAGATCCAGGACGATGCGAGGCAAGTTGGCTTCGATCACCTCCTGGAGGTGGTCGCGCAGGTCCTGTGTGGGCCCGCCGCCGCTCATAGTGCCCCGCAAGGTGAGAACGGCGACATTGCCACGCAGCTCTTCCCCAACCTCGAGGTCAAAGCTGCTCACCGCGTCGTCCACATCGTCGTAGCACCTGAAAATCTGAGCCAGCTGAGTGGCCACCAACACGCTGATGACCCGTTCGCCAACCCGGGCGAGACGGATGTCGCCCCCCGCCTCCTTGACCGACCTCAGAGAGGAGGCCAGTATCCCGATGGAGGAGCTGTTCATCCATTTGACCCTGCCGAGGTCGATAACGATCTGCGTATCGCCGTTCGCGACAATCCGGGCCACGTCCTCCTTGAAGGTGCTGGTCTCAGGTCCCCCCATCAGGGCCCCGCTAAGAGCCAGAACCACGACGCTGCCTCGCTTTTCTTCCTTCGTAATCTTCATAGCTCCCCCTTGTGTGTGGACGTACTCGGGCGAACGAAGGAGCCAGTCGCCCGGTTCATTGGGGCCCTACAGTTCTTCAGCTATCTTGATGACAACCGCGGTCCTATCGTCTTTTGTGTACGTGCCGCCGGATTCGTGCTGCTCGGATGTCTCGCACACCGCGCGTGCCAGCTCCTAGGCCTGCAGGTTGCCGGAGTGCCGAATCACGGACTCGATACCCTTCTCGCCAAATGGCGTCTCCTGCGCGTCCACTGCTTCCGTTACCCCATCAGAATAGAGAACCAGCGTGTCACCCGCGGCCAGGGGCGTCACCCGCTGCTCGTAGGATGCATCGGGGAACAGCCCGAGCAGCGGGCCCGATGAGCCGAGGGCCAGCACCTCCTCGCGGCGATAGAGCAGGGCGGGAAGGTGGCCGGCGTTCGCATACGTCAGCTCCATGCGCTCGACGTCGAGCGAGGCCGAGAACAACGTCACGAATCGATCCGTCTCGTTGTTCCGACAGAGCACGACGTTGAGCCGTTCCATCACAGCGGCAAGTGAACCCGAGTTGTGGGCCTCGGCCTGCAGCACCCCTTGCGTCTTGGCGATCAGCAACGCGCCCGGAATGCCCTTGCCGGCGGCGTCCCCGATCGATACGCCCAGCTTCCGGTCTGGCGAGGAATAGAAATCGTAGAAGTCTCCTCCCACCTGTCCGCTTGGACGCGCATACGCCCCGACCTCGAATCCCTCGGTCTGGGGCGGAGGTCCAGGGAGGAATCCCTTCTGGATCTCGGCGGCAAGCCGGAGTTCATGCTCGATCCACTGGGACCGCTCCTGTTGGAACTGATCGCGCTCGACGGCATACCGAATGGCACGCACAAGAAGGTCGCTATTCACCCTCGTCTTGACAAGGTAGTCCTGTGCCCCTTGATGCACAGCCCGTACAGCGATGTCTTCATCGTCCAGTCCGGTAAGAACCACGATCGGGACGTGCGCAGCCCGTTCCCGTAACGCTGCGAACGTCTCGAATCCCCGACTGTCCGGCAGGGAGAGATCCAGAAGCACAACGTCGGGATTGCCGCGGTCGAGACGATCGATGGCGTCTGACAGCCTGTCTGAGTGTTCCAGCCTCAGGCCGATCGTCGACGCCTCCTCCAGCATATCGCGGATCAGGATCACGTCGTCGGGATCGTCCTCGACCAGCAGCAGACGGATGTCCTCTCGGTCCATAGCTTTCCCGTTGAGGCGTGGCCTTCCTGCCTGAAGGCTACCCGGGCGGAGGCAGCTCCACGACCTCGAACCAGTACTTCCCCAGTGCCACCATCGCGTCGACGAACGACCGGAATGTGACCGGTTTGACCATGAAGCCGCTCACGCCCAGATCGTAGGACCGGAGGATGTCCTCCTCCGCCTTTGAAGTCGTGAGCACCACGATAGGGATCCTTCGCAGTTTGGGGTCGGCCTTGATCTCCTCGAGCGCCTCACGCCCGTCCTTTCTGGGCATATTCAGGTCGAGCAGAATGATCCCCGGAGGCGGAGATTCGGCCGGGTCTACGTATCTCCCTCGGCGATAGAGGTAGTCCATCAGATCCTCGCCGTCCTCGGTGAAGCGAAGGTCGTTGGCCAGACGTGCCTCGGTGAGTGCGTCCCGGATCAATATGCGATCATCCGGGTCGTCCTCGGCCACGAGGATCGTGATCGGGGTCCCAGCCCTGGGTGCCATCAGACTTCCTCCCCCTCCGGACGCTTTGCCGGCAGGCTTACGGTGAAGACAGACCCCTGACCGGGAACGCCCGTCGCTGAGATCTCTCCCCCGTGGCGATCCACGATCCTCCGGCAGATGGCCAGACCCATCCCGGTTCCCTCGCACTCGGTGCGCGCGTGGAGACGCTGAAATGGCGCGAAGATGCGATCGCAGTGCTTCTCTTCGAAGCCGATGCCATTGTCGCGCACCGTTATCCGGTAGTGCAGGTCCTCGGGAGTCGCCTCCAAAGAGGGTTCCTGCTCACCCGGACCCGCGGCAGCAACCGAGATCCTCGGGGGGACTGCGTCCCGTCCGAACTTGAGAGCATTGCCGATCAGGTTCTGGAACAACTGGCGCATCTGCATCGGATCGGCCTCCAGCGAGGGCAGCTCACCCACGTCGACCTGCGCGCCGGTCTCTTCGATTCGCGTCTCCAGGTCCGAAACCACCTCGCGGACGACCACGCCCAAACCCACGGGCTCGAACGGCCTGCCTCGCGTGGCCACACGCGAAAGCGTCAGCAGGTCGTTGATAAGGGCCTGCATTCGCGCCGCCGCGTCCTGCATGCGGGCGAGGTAGTCACGTCCTCGGTCGTCGAACGCCCCCTCATACCGCGTGACCAGACGGTCGCCGAATGCCTGGATCTTGCGGAGCGGCTCCTGCAAGTCGTGTGATACGACGTACGCGAAATCCTGAAGCTCCCGATTGCTCCTCTCGAGCCGTCCGGATGACGCCCTCAACTCCCTCTCCGCCCGCTTGCTCACCAGCGCCTCCACGAACGCAACGGAGAGGCTTTCCAGCGCTTCCTGGTCCCGTGCGTCGAAGCCGGGATCCTTGTTCGCCATCGCGATCATCCCGATCGTCCTGCCGCCCCGTACCAGGGGGACCCCGAGGAAGGCGGTCAACGTCGGATGCCCGGACGGGATGCCCACGGCGTCCGGATGGGACGCCGGGTCGCTGACGAGCAAGGACTTGCCATCTTGAATCACCCGACCCCAGAGGCCGCGAATGGCCATGTCCTTCAGGATCACCGTGGCATCGGACTTCGGGATCCTGCACGCCCCCCAGCCCGGATCGCTCAGTGCGATCGTGTCGTATCGCCCGTCCTCGTTGACCTCCCCGATGAAGCCGAACGCGCTGCCGGTAAGCTCTTCCGCGACGGCCAGGCAGGTCTGCGCCACCTCCTCTTCGGTGTCACACACGATCGCCTCCCTGAACACCTTGCCGATGGCATCCAGGAGGTCCCTTTGCCTCGCGAGCAGGGACTCGTGGCGCTTACGCTCTGTGATGTCTCGCACGACGGCGACACGGGCCATCGCGCCTCTGTACGAGACGGCCTTGCCTCGGGCCTCGACGGGAAAGGTCGACCCGTCCTTCCTCAACGCCGCCAGCTCGTAGGCCTCCTCGCTGCCGGACATGATGCGGTCTGCGACCACATCCCGTGACTCGGGTGCCACGGTATCCACTGCGGCGCGTCCAACCAGCTCGGTCGGCCCGTAACCCAGCATCTCCGCGAACTGGCTGTTCACCTCCCGTATCTTCCCGCCCTCCGTGATGACGATGCCCTCGAAGGCGGCCTCCGACAGCGCGCGATACCTCTCCTCACTGTCGGTATCTGCCCTGCCGGAACGGGAACGTGCGGGGGTGTCGGACATCGTATCATGCTCCGGATAGGTGATGGATGGCGAAGCGGTCGTGTGTTGCCCCGGTAACATAAGAAAGCAGAAAGCCAGGAGCAAGAGACAAAGAGGAGGCGGAAGAACTTGACAAGGCAGGGGAATTGGCTATGAATACTTCGACCACGGGGCCGGTGGACAACAGCGGTCCTCCTGGATGACCGAAGGACCTCTCAGACGCCGGATCACTTCGCGGGAGCCGGGCCGGCCTCACCCGCCACAACCCAAGGAGATCAGCGTGACTGCCTCTGATGGACTCCCCCTGATGCTGGGCGGGCACTCGTTCGTGCAGCAAGCTCGGCTGGCAGAACATCGCCTGCACCCCCTTCGGCCGCGGCTGGACCCTGGACCGCATCGCAGAGCAGGAGGGGAGGGCCGGCGACCCGCGCTTCCGCGCACACGTGGCGGACCTCATGCTGCGCTTCTCGCTCTTCACGCCGGAGGTGGACCGGCTGAGCCTCGCGATGCGAAAGCCCGAATGGGTTGCCCCCAACGTCGCGAGCGTCGGGCGAGGCCCGTTGAGCGAGGAGGAGCGTGCGTGGCTGATCGAGCGTGTACCCAAAGACGACGCGTGAGGGGGAGAGCCCGGATGAGATGGATGGGGTATCGTGGAGGGCGACCGGATTCAGCTTGAGGGCAGCGCGCTTCGACTGCGTGTCATGGACGTCGATTACGAGGCGAACATCCTTCGGGCCGACCGGGAGGTCGACTGGCGAGCCGGGCTGGGCGTGAGCCTTCCCTACGAGGGTGACCGTCCCGACCTTGGGGCGTTCGAGTACGGCATGGACAGTAGCCGGCCCATCCCAGAGCGGAGGCCTTAGCAGCCCGCCGCTCGCGATTGAGTCAGCACAATGTGCCAGGCCGTGGATGGGGAACCCATTCAACGGCCTTTACCTATTGCTGTGGACGACAGGCGCTGCGAGCCAGTTGCACCTATAAGGTTGGCCCTCAACTCGATGACGACGCAGCCTGGTATCGACTGCTATCCCACAGGGGCTCTCTCCCTTCGTCGCTCAGGCCGGAGGGCACCCGGCGGATCTCGGCCTTCAGGATATCCAGGTTGGAGCTCTTGACGACATAGGCGTCTGCTGCCCAGGTCATGAAGTTGTCCTTGAAGGTCTCATACGCCGAGTGGATGATGATGGGGAGCTTCGGATTCAGCGACATCATACGCTCGAGCGCCTCGAGACCATCCATCTGCGGCATTCGGAGATCGAGTACCACCAGGTCGGGCCGGGCCCTCTGCGCCTCTTGAAGCGCTTCGCGCCCGTTGGAGGCAGAGACCACGTGGTATCCCTCGTCTTCCAGCTCCATCTGGTAAAGCAGGCGCTGATTGGCCTCGTCTTCAACCAGCAGAATGGTAGGCATGCGATACCCCCTTTGCCGTACTTCAGGCACTGGATCGTGAGGGGAGAGGCACGAGCCCGTGCCGAGAGCTTCTGTGTGAGAAGCAGGATCTCGCCTACAGGGGAGAGGATCGTTCGTACCGCCGCGGCGCGATCGATATCCGGCAGCGGCGGTTACCTGCACCTTCCAGGAGTTGCCGCTGACAGCTACGACTGCCTGGTGACGCCTCCGGGGGCCAGTGGATCATCGGCGACGGGGGCCGGTCGGTCGGCGGCGATTCCAACGAGCCCGAAAAGACCAGGACACACAGCTCCCGCTCCGCCCCTCAGCTTCTCGATCCCAGGATACCGGGGACACGGCCTTTCTGTCACAATCCAGTAGACCAGGACAATTAGTCCGATCACAACAACCGCAATGAGTACGTGACCGATGGTCTCTCTGATCCTCAAGCGGCGTGGTCTGGCCTGTACGCTCACCGCACTCACCTCCTGATGGCCGAAACGAAGGCAATAGAAAACCGCACATACCGAATCATCTCATCTTCGGCAGTGCGGCTATCTTGTGCGGTCCGGCCCTATCGTCCCAGATCCAGCTTCCCCGACCCCTTGGCCGGCTCACCCCGGCTTCACGCTTGCCGGGGCGTGTCCCGGCAGACGTCAAGCCGGGACCTGACGAGGACCCGCCCGCCTTTGCGTCTCTGTCTTTCGGCAGATTTGCCCTTATCGGACGAGCTTTGGGTGTCCCACCTGGATCCGCCTCAGCAGGCCGATCATGGTGGGATCAATGCGTCTCGCTTCCCATAGGCATCCCCCTCCCGGAGAGGGAATCCCGGGTATCATCCAACCCGTGCGCTCAACTTGCTCTCTTTATAAATGTACGCGGATAGACACAAGGTGTCAACCCGCCTGGTTGATTCCCTACCAGGGGGCCGGAAGAGACTCGAGGAGCGTGGCCATCAGATACGCCGCATCCGCAGGGAGCTCATCCGAGGATCTCGTTGACACGTCCGCCACCAGCTGGCTATACTGGAGCAGAAATACGGAGTACGCCAGATTCTCCCATGTGACCAAAGGGCAGACAGAACCGACATGGACACGGTGAACCACATTATGGATGTCCGCACGTGATTGACCATCTGGTTAGGAGGCATCAGAGGACTCCAGGGACTTGTTTCCAGAACAGGAGGCTCGCAATGAGAAAGCTCTTACTCGTGATAGTCTGTCTCTGTCTGATTCCGGTTTACGCCACTGGCGATGAATCCCGAGAGGATTACAGGACCCATTGGCCGCAATGGCGAGGACCTGACGCCAATGGGGTAGCACCCTACGGTGGTCCGCCTGTAGAATGGGCTGAAACCAAGAACATCAAGTGGAAGACTGAGATCCCGGGAAAGGGCCATGCCACGCCCATTGTCTGGGGCAATCGGATCTATGTCCTGACAGCTGTTGAGACCGACAGGCAGACCAAATCTGCGGAAGAAGAACAGACCCAACCGCGGAGACGACGCGGTCCTCCTGTGGTCCAGACCTCCTATGTTCATGAGTTCGTCATATTCGCCATCGACCGTTCCAACGGCGAAATCATATGGCAACATACAGCTGCCGAAGAAGCCCCCCACGAGGGCACGCACCCCACCGGAACCTGGGCATCCAGTTCACCCGTAACGGATGGCGAGCACGTATACGCGTACTTCGGCTCGCGAGGTCTGTACTGCTATGATATGCAAGGCAATCAAAGGTGGGAGAAGGACTTTGGGGATATGAGCATCAGGATGAGCTTCGGCGAGGGCAGCTCACCCGTGCTCTACGACGATAGAGTCGTGGTTAATTGGGATCACGAAGGCCAATCCTTCATCATCGCGCTGGACAAGAAGACCGGCAAGGAGCTCTGGCGGGTGGCTCGCGATGAGAGGACTTCATGGTCTACGCCCCTGATCGTCGAAGACAATGGGCAACCGCAGGTGATCACCAGTGCAACCCATCGTATCCGAAGCTACGATTTTGCCACTGGGCAAATGCTCTGGGAAAGCAGCGGCATGACCCGGAATGTGATCCCATCACCGGTTGCGGCCAACGGCATAGTGTATGTTATGAGCGGGTTTAGGGGCAATGCATTGCAGGCCATAGACGTGTCAGAGGCCAAGGGTGATATAGCCGACACTAAAGCCCTCATCTGGACGCTGGACAGGGACACCCCCTATACCCCTTCACCACTGCTCTATGGTGATCTGTTGTACTTCTTAAAGAGAAATGACGGCATCCTCGCCTGCTTCAATGCCAGCACGGGTGAAGAGCATTTCAGTCGCCAGAGACTTGAAGGAATCGGAGGGGTATATGCATCGCCGGTCGGTGCTGGTGGGAGGATCTACATTGCCAGCAGGAATGGCACCACGCAGGTCTTGAAGCAAGGCACCCAATACGAAGTCCTGGCTGCAAACACACTACAGGACAGTTTCTCT
Organism: Candidatus Latescibacterota bacterium; assembly: GCA_030746455.1. The sequence goes on along the minus strand of JASLMQ010000305.1, from coordinate 7,048 downwards.
GCCTCGCCAGCGGTTGTTGGCAATGAGATATACCTGCGCGGGGAACGGTATCTGTACTGCATTTCGGAGGAGTAGCTAGGGCGGCGATCGGCAAGAGTGGCTATGGCTATGCACACCACGGCACAAGTGAGGTGGCCCGGCTACGGCGGATCATATATCCCGATACACCACCGGCACGCGCACCGTGAACGTGGAACCCAGGAGCCCACCTGACTCTCCACGATGGGAACCAGAGATTGGTGATCCTCCTTCGCCAGGAAACGGCTTCGGAGGACTTGGTCGGTGATTGTTATCAGCGATTGATGATTGAACGGCACCAGACCAACGACCAATCCATCAGGGATCCCGCCATTCGTGGCGCCCGCTGACGTTTCCACGATGAGTGCAATCAAGCAAGGGCAGCCGGTTTGCACCGCTGGTCCTGTGCTACCCAGGCCAGTGAAATGCAGATTCTGACTTCTTCCAACCGTGCTTCAGGTAGAAGTCGTGTTTGCCTCTTGCAGCCCTCAGCGACACAATCCTGAAACCTGCCATCTCTTCTCTCAACTGTTGGAGAATCGTTGAGTCGATACCTCTCCCTTGGTAGGCGGGATCGACCACCAGATCCACAATCATTCCATAGTACTTGCCGTCATCGACCGTTCTGCCAACGCCAACGATCTTGTCTTGATGGTATGCAACTCGGACGTAGGTGCTCTTCCTGAACGCTTGCTCCAGATCCTCGGGATGGCTCTTCTCCCATCCCACAGCTTCGAATAGATCGGAGATCCTCTGCCAGCAGACACCTGAGGTATCACTTACATATCGGATTTCCGTCGGCCTCATCTCATCTTCCCCACAAAGATCACGTCAGGTGTGATCTTCGAGCAACTCGGCACAGTTCAGATCTTCGAACGCCATCATCGCACGCTCCAGATGAGACCACCAGACGCCTGCCCCGATCTTCATAGACCAGAATAGAGCCGGTATGAAGAGATTCCGGATAGCCCCTACGCGATAGCCCGTCCAGAGGTCCTCCCAGGAGTAGCCCTCGGCCCCCTGTCTCAGAAGCCCGTCGTGATAGCGTCTGAGCAGATCGCACTCCATCTGTTGTCGACGTTCGGGATACCAGTGCAGAGCAATCATGTAGGCCAGGTCATCGGCTCCCACGGCGATGTGCCAGACCTGCCAGTCGATCAAGTACACCCGGTCCTTGACCCCATCGTTTGGGTACATGAACTGCCAGAAATGAGCGTCGCCGTGGGCCAGTGTGATCCACCGGCGCTCATCGATCCTCCTCTTCCAGTGGTGCTCCCAGAGACCGCCGAGCGCGGCCAGAGCAGTCTCGTAGATTCTCCGTCTCTCTGCCGAGAATCTGTCCCCCAAGTAGTCCAAGAAGCCGGATGCAATCATCGGGATCTGAGCCACCACATCCCCCAGGATATCCTCGTTTGGGATCCCTTCCATCCGGGCGTCTTGCCACCAGAATGCATGGAACCTCGCCAGGCAGTCCACGACCTGCTCGCACAGAGCCCTCGAAGGCGGCAATGGCCACGGCGTCTGGTCATGCGTTCTTGCACACCCGTCACCCTACCCCGGTCAAGGTATCCGGCCTCCCTGAGCACTTCGGTAAGCCACTCAGAGGTAGCCTGGTCGATTTGGGTAATCCACTGTCCCATGCGCGCTCCGATCTGGACCTTGATCACAAAGAGAAGGGGCACACCTCGTCTGTCCGAGGCATGCCCTTCGATCCCAGGTCCCTCCCCGTCCCGGCTCGGACCTTTCCAATGCCGCGGTGCTACAGGGCGAAGATTGTGCGGTCAGAATGAGAATGCAGATAGGGCGTGCGTGTCCTGCCCTCGGAGCCCGTCACCCCAGAGCCACATAGCCGTGGAGCCGCCCAGGGGCTTCGGCCCCACGGCCTGCGGATCCCGGATACTTCGCCGATCACCCTTCCTTCTTCTTCTGCCTCCTTCTGTCGTGCTCACTGAGGAGTATCTTTCTCAGACGTATGGATTTCGGGGTCACCTCCACATACTCGTCCTCCCCGATGTACTCCATGGCTTCTTCCAGCGAGAACTTCGTCGCCGGAGGTATCGACACCTTTTCGTCCGCCCCCGCGGCCCGTAAGTTCGAGAACTTTTTGGTCTTGGTCACGTTCAGGGCCAAGTCATCACTCCTCGTGCTCTCTCCGATCACCTGGCCGGCATAGATCCGTTCATCGGGCTCCACAAAGAACCTGCCTCTGTCCTGCAGCTTGTTGAGCGAGTAGGCGATGGATGTCCCGGTTTCCATCGCGACCAGCGCACCGTTCCTCTGCTCCTGAATCTCGCCCTTCCACGGCTCATACCCCTTGAACCGATGCGAGATCACGGCCTCGCCTTCGGTCGCGGTCAGCATGGGATTGGTGAGCCCGATCAAACCCCTGGCCGGCATCTTGAACTCGAGATGTATCCTGTCATTCCGTGTCTCGATATTCAGGATATCTCCTTTTCGCTTCGAGACGACCTCTATGACCCTTCCCGAGAACTCTTTGGAGACATTCACGTACAACAGCTCGATTGGCTCGTTCTTGAATCCATCTATCTCCTTGACGACCACCTTTGGCTGGCCCAGCTGGATCTCATAGCCCTCCCTCCTCATCGTTTCCACGAGTATGGAGAGGTGGAGGATGCCTCTGCCGTAGACCAGCAGCCTGTCGGGGGTATCGGTCTCCTCGACCCTCAGGGCCAGGTTCTTCTCGGTCTCCAGGAACAGCCTTTCTCTGATATGCCTGGACGTAACGTACTTCCCTTCCCTGCCGAAGAACGGTGAGTTGTTGACGGCGAAAAGCATACTCATCGTCGGCTCATCCACGGAGATGGGTTCCAGGGCTTCAGGCTCCTCGAAATCAGCGATCGTGTCACCGATGTCGAAGTTCTCGAGCCCCATGATCGCCACGATCTCCCCGGACCTCACCTCCTCCTTGGTCTTCTCCTTGCCCAGCCCTTCGAACAGATAGAGCTCCTTGATCACCGATCTGTCGATATGCCCATTCCTTTGAACGATCGAGACCGAGTCGCCCATCCTGAGGCTTCCTCGGTGCACCCTGCCTACGGCGATCCTCCCCGTGTATGACGAGTAGTCCAGCGAGCTGATCTGCAGCTGCAGGGTACCGGGATTCTCTTTGGGTGCAGCGAAATACTCGACAATGGTGTCCAATAGATAGGACACATCACTGGTTGGCGTCTTCCAGTCGGGTCCCATCCAACCCTGCTTCGAGGAGCCGTAGACAACCGGGAAATCCAGCTGCTCTTCCGTGGCATCCAGAGAGAACATCAGCTCGAAGACACGCTCATAGGCCCCCTCAGGATCACAGTTCGGTTTGTCGACCTTATTGATGACCACGATGGGTTTGAGACCCAGTTCCAGCGCCTTCTGCAGAACGAACCGCGTCTGCGGCATGGGGCCCTCGAATGCATCGACGAGCAGCAGCACCCCGTCGGCCATGTTCAGGACGCGCTCCACTTCCCCTCCGAAATCCGAATGGCCTGGCGTGTCGATGATGTTCAGCTTCGTGCCCTTGTACCTTACCGAGACATTCTTCGACAGGATGGTAATACCTCGTTCCCGTTCCAGGTCGTTCGAATCGAGTATCAGGTCCTGCATCTCCTGATTGTCCCTGAACAGCTTCACCTGATGCAGGATACGGTCGACCATCGTCGTCTTCCCATGATCGACATGGGCGATGATGGCAAGGTTCCTAAGATCCATAAACCCGCTTCCCTTCTTCTTGGCCCAACACACGCAGTCCCCCGTGGCCTGGGATTCCGTTCAGGCGATGACCCGACCCGCCCATAGCTCCTGAAGGAAGGTCCTCCAAGGCATGATGCTGATCTCTCCAACAACGCGCATCTGCGCCTCGTTGCATACGACAATGGCCTTCTTGGGCCTGTATTCGTCCGTGAAAGATCTGAGCGGACGTAGAGCTCTGCTGTCAACGCGACTTGCCCCCTTCACTTCCACTGCCACCTCACCTCCGCCCAACACGAAATCCACCTCAGAGCCTGACCGGGTTCTCCAGAAATTGATGTCGTAGTTGGCCTCAGAGTAAGACGCGTGAGCCACAATCTCTGTAAAGATGAAGTGCTCGAAGGCCCTGCCGAATTGCTCGCCCCTCTCCTCGTGGATCTGCCGCCTGGTCAGAGCACCCGCGACGCCCACATCGAACAGGTAGAACTTGGGAGCCTTGGTGATGATTTGCCTTCCCGTTCGCCGCTTGTACGGCTCTACCATTCTGCCCATCAGCGTATCCACCAGAATCTGGTAGTATTCCCTAACGGTTTTCGAATCGACTCCGCACTCACGGGCGATGTTCGAGCAGTTGATCAGCTCCCCGTGGGAGTATCCCACGGCATCGAAGAACCTGGAGAACGCCGGGACATTCCGTGCAAGACCTTCGTCGAGGACCTCCTCTTTCAGGTAGTCTCTCACATACGCACTCAAAGACCGCCGGTAGGATTCCTGCTGATAGTGTGCAGGGATCAGGCCGTGGTTCAGGACCCTGGGCAGGTCCACAGTCTTCAGCTCAGGCGAAACCAGCGGAAACAACTCGTACCTCCAGGCTCGGCCGCCCAGAAGATTTGCCCTGCCTCGCTTGAGTTTCCTGGCGCTCGACCCACAGAGGATGAAGCGAAGATCGCTGTTCTCGATCAGCCAGTGCACTTCATCCAGCAGCTGAGGTACTTTCTGGACTTCGTCCAGGATCACCAGGCGCCTGCCCGCATCGTCATCTCCTGCAAGTAGCTGCTCACGCAAAAGCGAGGGCCGCCTGTGGAAGTCGAGCGCGAGGTCGGTCTTGAGGAAATCGTAGACCAGGCTGTCCGGGAACGCCATCCGGAGGTAGGTCGTCTTGCCCGTCTTCCGCGGTCCCCAGAGGAAGGCCGACTGTTTGGGCGGAAGGTCGATCTTGAGGAGGCGATCGAAATACTGCATATCAGGAGTATTCTCCATTTTAGTTTAACTATTTCGGAATATACTCCATAATAGTGATATTGTCAAGAGGGCACAGACTGTTCCGGAAGCCCAGTCCCCAGGCCCACAATTGACACACAAGGCCCACAAGAACGGCCCCCTGCGGAAGGGGGCCTTCACAGATCACGCGGGCCAAGCCATTGGGCCAAAGGCCGGCTTCACGTTTGCCTTTTGCCTCCTGCCCACCGAAGCCTTCTCTGTCCACCGAAGCGGCCTTGGCCGCGAAGGTGGAGGCGAAGGCGGGTCTGCCTTCCGCCGACAGTGAGCAGAAATGCGCTTTCTAGCCCTGTTGGTAGACCATAGGTATCCGCACCGTGAACGTGGACCCTTGGCCCAGCTGGCTCGGTCTACGCCTCCTCCACCTGCACCACCACGCACGTCATGTCGTCCGACTGCGGCGCGTCGCCCCGGAAGGCAGCCACGGCCTCCAGCAGTCGGTCGATGGTGGCCTCCGCAGATAGGCCGTCAGCACAGGCCTGGCATATAGTGTCGCCCGTGCGCTCGTAACCGAACTGCTCCTCGGCGGCGTTCTCGGCCTCTGGTATCCCGTCCGAGTAGAACACTACGCGGTCGCCGGGCTGAAGCTGCGTGTCGATCACTCCATATTTGGTGTCTGGCCGAGCGCCGAGGGGATACGCGTCCACCTGCAACTCCACCAGGTCGCCGGTCGCAGCACGGTAGTGGTAGGGATACGGACACCCCGCGTTGGCAAGCTGGAAGCCATGGTTGGCGGCATCCAGCTCACCCATCTCACAGGCGATCAGCGACCTGCCGATCAACGCACTGTGCATGGACTGATTCAGTCGCTCAATACGCTCTTGCAGCGTACCTCCCAGTGCCATCTGGCTCCTTCAGGATGCCGCTGAACATCACCACAGGCATCGCGGCCTCCATCGCATGGCCCGTGGCATCTGCCAGCACCACTCCGAGGTGGCCTTCCACGTCCAAGTACTGGAAGTAGTCGCCCCCTACTTGGGTGGCGGGGACACAGCGACCTGCGATGTCGAAGCCTTCGACCTGAGGGTGCTCTGTGGGCATCAACGCCATCTGCATGTCGTGGGCTGTCTGGAGTTCGTCCTCCAGTTCGTCGATGGTCCGTTGCTGTGCTTCTTCCACGCTCTTCAGGTCGAAGAAGCGCGAGTATCCCAGGGCAACTGCCGTGGCGAACTCTTGCAACGCAGCGGCCTCGTCTTCGGAGTATGCGCTTTGGCCCGACGATGTGAGTCGCAGCCTGCCGTACGCACCAGCAGGCACTTCCAGTATGGTCGTCCCCTCACTGCTGCCACGCCACGGCTCACCGGCGGTGAACCGCTCGATCATCTCCCTGCTTACAGGCTGGAACGGTGCCGGGACGTCGTATGACTCGGAGACCACGTTGCCGCCCGGATCAATGGTGTAGGTGGTGTAGCGGAACCCGTGTTCCTCGAAGTGGGCCATAGAAGGTTGTTCAACGGGCTCTGCCAGCGCGTCGATGCCGCAAGTGTCGAACGACAATCCGACCGTCTTCAGGTCATCCACAAGAAGGGACAACACCTTCTCGAAGTCCGAGGCCTGCGCCATCGACTGCACTTCCGCACGGATGCGCTCGACCGCACGGTCACGCTCCAGTACCACGGCCTGCTGCTGAAGGTCCCGGTTCAGCCCGAACAACTCCTTGTTCGCATCGGACAGGGCCTTGTTGCCCACCTGAAGCAAGCGGTCCCTTCGGAGCACACGGCCAGTCTGGAAGCCAATCGCGCCCAGCAGCACGACCATCAGTCCGATGAACCACGGCTCCTGCCACACGGGGGGGACAACCGTGAACGTCACCGAAGCGGGCGTGGGGTCCTCATTGAAGTCCCGGTCACGGGCCTTGACCTCGAAGGTGTGCTTGCCGCTGGGCAGCAACTCGAAAATGCGGCTCTTCCCGTGCGAGTAGGGGGACCACTCGCTGCCATCCAGCCGCCAGGCGTACTGGATCCCCTCGTCCGGCGTGTCGCGCAAGGGGTCTGCGCCTTTCCAGGCCAGAGTGGTATTGCCCGGCTGGGACACCTCATTCAGTGACAGGGTGATTTCC
>JASLMQ010000304.1 GCA_030746455.1 Candidatus Latescibacterota bacterium | reverse complement strand
CCAAGTTCCTGAAGGGGGCGGACCGGATGTACAGCGAGCTCCTCAAGGTCCCGTTCATGATCCGCCTTCCGAAGGGAGAGGGTGGCGGACGTCCGGCCTCGGCCATCGTCCAATTCCACGACGCGCTCCCCACCCTTCTGGAGGTCATCGGCCACGGCAACGCCACTGATGCGATGGCCGGCCGGAGCTTCCTCCCCGTTCTGAAGGGCGACACGGACGAGCACCGTGACAGCATGATCACCGGCTACCACCGGGGGATCGACCGCTGCGTGCGGGACAAGACCTGGAGCTACATCCTCCGGCCTTACGGTGAGCCGGACGAGCTCTACAACCTGATCGACGATCCGCGCGAGACGAACAACCTGATCGACCAGCACCACGACGAGGCCCTCCGCCTCGCCTCCGCCTTCGGCGACCAGTTCAGGCAGCTCCGCAACATGCCGCCGGTCGACCACACGCAGGCGGGTTCTGCAGCCAAGGGGAACGCGTCGGCGGTCGTGGTCAAGGGCGTCCAGGGGGAGTACGAAATGGCCTCCTCCGCCATCGACTGAAAGGAGATCCAGTGAAGAATCCGGTCAAACAAACGCTGCTCGAGGGCAAGCCCTCGCTCGGATGCTGGCTCAACCTCTGCTCGCCGCTCGCGGCCGAGGTCGTCGCATCGTCCGGCCTGGAGTGGCTGGCCATCGACTCGGAGCACTCGGCCTTCGATATCCCTCTCATCGCCGACACCTTCCGGGCGATCGAGGCCCACAACGCCGTGCCCTTCGTCCGCGCGTGGGACCACGATCCGGTCTCGCTGGCTCGCATCCTGGATGCCGGGGCCATGGGCATCGTGATCCCCCACGTGAGCACGCCCGCCCAGGCCGAAGCCATCGTTCAGGCCATGCGCTATCCCCCTGTGGGCAGCCGGTCTGCAGGCACGGGCCGGATCGCGGTCCATGGCTCGGAGTATCTCCAGGCGGCCAACTACGAGATCCTCGTTATCCCCCAGATCGAGGACATGGAGGGGATCGACAACACCGAGGCCATCATGTCGGTCGAAGGCGTCGACGTCGGATTCCTCGGACCGGGTGACCTGTCCCTGGCCATGGGCGTGGAAAGGGGTTCTCCCGAACACGAGGCCGCGGTACAGAAATTCCTCGCCGGATGCAAGAAGGTCGGTAAGCCCTGTGGGATGCCCGAGCGCGACATCGAGGGCGCCAAGAAGCGGATCGCCGAGGGCTTCCAGTTCCTCGACGTCATCAGCGATCTCCGCAGTCTCCAGGCGGCCGCCCAGGCCATTGTCGCGGGAATCGAGGGGTAGCATAGGGACATCGCACTGTCCGGAATCGAGGAACCACAGGACCTCCAAGAGAGGCCCCGGCTCGTCTCCCGAGCCGGGGCCGTCCCGCATTCATCATCCCGATCTCTCGATCAATAGACGAACCTCCGTATGTCGTAGATCGCCATCCTGGGTCTCTGCTCGGGGTTGGGGAAGACCAGCCCCTCCCGTATGGCCGACATCTGGGCCTTCATCTCGTCCGACGTCAGGGGTCGAACTCCGATCTCTGCCATCTGACCCGCGTACTCCAGCTCCGGCGGCGCCACCATCTCCGAGAAGTAGATCATGTCCCCCGCGCGCAGCCCCATCTGGTTCAGCACGCGCGTCGTATCTCGCACATGCGCGTCGCTGAAGCGATCCCCACCCAGCCCGAGGAGCACGATCGCACCGATCTCGATCCCCCCGGCCCTCAATCGCCGGACCGCATCGACCGCGTCCTGCGACGCGCCTTGCTTTCCCACCAGCTCGAGAAGCGGATCGTGGCCCGTCTCCAGCCCGATGTACACCCGTTGCAGTCCCCACCCTGAGAGGGACTCGATCTCACTCGGACTACGGTGGGTGGCCCCGAACGCGTCGGTAAAACCGTAGATCCGGCTCCCGTCGGGCCCGCCGCCCCCGTTGCCGAACGCCTTCCGGACCATACCGAACGTCTGCTCCAGACGGGGCCACGGC
>JASLMQ010000303.1 GCA_030746455.1 Candidatus Latescibacterota bacterium | reverse complement strand
TGGTGCCACGCTCTCAGCAGGCCCACCTGTGTGTGGGGGGGCCCCCCACTCGGCCCCCCCTAAACCTTTCTGTTAATAACTGGGGGTGGCGCCCCCGCCGGCGCCGCCACCCCTTGTCATTGTAGAAACATCCCCGAGGCTATTTCACCAGCAGCATCTTGCGGACGCTGGAGAAGCCGCCTGCCGCCATCCGGACGAAGTAGACGCCGCTGGCAACCTGGCGCCCGCCCGCGTCCTGGCCACGCCAGACCGCGCGGTGATACCCGGCCTCCACGAAGCCCTGCGCGAGAACCGCGATCTCCTGGCCCAGCATGTTGTAGATCGCGATCCGGACCTCGCCTCCCTCGGGCAGCGCGAAGGGCACCACGGTGTCCGGGTTGAATGGGTTGGGATAGTTGGGATTCAGCGCGTACTCCGACGGCAGTGCCCGGACCTCCGCCGACCTGGCGCCCAGGAGGGCGTTGATCCGTCCCGATCCGTCTGACACCATCGCCTCGACGATGTCCACGCGCCCGGTTGCGGTCTTGTCCAGCACCCGGAACCGGAGACGCACCAGGTCCCCGCTGCCGGTGATCGATGCGTCTGTCCTGAACATGTCCGCGAGGGACACTTCGCCCAGGCGAGGCGAGCGCTCGATGGCCGCGGATGCGTCGCGGGCGATCAGGGAGGGCGATGCACCCTCGCTGCCCAACCACTCGAGAGCCGACGCATCGTACCGGACCGTCAGGTTGTAGCCCGACACGTCGACCGCATCGGCCAGCCGTACGATCACTTCGACCTCGTCCGCCTCTGCAGTGGCCTCAGTCGTGAGGGTTAGACCTGTGTTCCCGTTCATCCCCGGAGCCAGGTCCCCTGTCGGCTTGCTGAGACTCGTGGGCCTGCTCAGGGGCTGGCCGAAGGCCTGTGCGAACTGGACGAAGTCGCCGAAGTTCACGGCATCATCGCCATTCAGGTCGAAGGCCGCATTGTAGCCATCGTCACCCATCGACTTGCCGAAGGCCTGCGCGAACTGGACGAAGTCGGCGAAGTCGACCTTCCCGTCACCGGTGAAGTCGGGCGTCTTCTCCGCTGGCGCGCCTCCTATGAGAACCGAGGCCCCACCGGATCCAATCTCCAACGTCTGGAGCCCTTCCGCGGTGGCCAGGGATCCGTAGGTGAGCCGGAGCGCCGTCGCCTCGGACAGGTCTACTAGGGCGGTGAAGACTGCCGTACCCACCGTTCCTCCGTCCTGGTTGGCCTGCGTGCCCCCCTTCATCGCGACGCTCAGGGTCGCCTTGCCGGATCCAGGCAGAGGCAGCGCGAAGGCGTCAGGATAGAGGGCACCCACGCTGAAGGACTTGTAGGCCATCTTGGTGCTGTCGAACTCCACCACGACCTCCATCGCGATGCTGTTCAGAGCACCCTCTGTAGCCACGATCTGCACGGTCACTTCGTCGTTGGCACTGATCGTCTGGGTGGTCTGGCGGACGCCCTGGTATCCCTCGGACAGGTTGAGATCCAGTGCGATCGGCCCGGCCTCTTCAACGGGCTCTTCGCCGGGTTTGGCCTTCAGCACGATCGAGACCTGCGCCGAGACCCCCTCAACGTCGGCTTCGACCGTCACCGTGCCTGAGGCATCGCCGGAAAGCTGCGTTTCGGCCGTGCCGGTCGTGGTGGTCACCTCCGTCTGGCTGAGCGTTCCACTGCCGGATGTGACGCTGAATCTGACGGTGGCTTCCTCGGTGATGGCGACATCAGAGGCATCGCGAAGCTCGGCCTTGATGGTGGCGGACTCCTGTCCGTCGGCCGTGATGGTATCTGTATCGGCCGTGAGTGTGAGGACGATGCGTTTGGTGGTCGGAATCAGACTACCCCGCTTAAGCGGTTTGAAGTCATCCGACCCCGTGCGGCTTTGAAGCTGTATCCGGGCCACGAGTATCTCGGTGCGCTCGGACAGGGTCCGCTTGGTTTTGAAGTGGAAGATGCCCACCAGGCCCTCACCCGAAACCGCCTGCTCGGCCTTGGGCCCCAGGATGACCGTGGCGAACTCAGCCGTCCCCGCATTCACGGTGGGCGGTACGGACACGGCCAGTCCACCGTTCATCTTGAGCAGGTTGGCTTCGCTGTCACCGTCCTCCTCCACCTTCTGGAAGGCGACATTGGTCGTGTCGTAGCTGAGCGACACGTTGTAGCCGATCAGGTCCTTCACGTCCTTAACGTACACGGCGGCCCGAATCTCGGAATCGGGCAGGACCTTGAGGCTGTCGAGGTTCTGATTGCCAGAGCGCTTGTCCAGGTCGATGACGACGACGGCGTCCTGGTTGCCGCCGCCCTCCTCACCCGGATCGGGTAGCGAGGGCAACGTGAGGGAGACCGCAAGGGAAGTGATGTTCTCTCCCTCGTCCAGCTCGATCTCATCTGGATCGCCGTCGTTGTCCGCATCCAGGAGGCTGCTCTCCGACCTGCCGTCCTCGGCGTTGACCTCTGCCGAGAGGAGATAGGTGCCCTCGAAGACCCCCTTGAGGGCGAAGTCCCCGTCGTCTTCAACGGGCGCCACCGCAACCTGCTCCCCCTTCTTTTCTACGTCGAACAATCGGACCGTACCGACGAACGTCTCGCCGCCCGTTAGGCTCACCGAACCCGAAATGCTGCCCAGCTGTGCCAGGACGTTGCCCGTGCTGAATTGGATCTGGTATGGCTCAGCCAGGACGTTGCCCGTCTTACTGGTGGCTGCGAAGACCGTGAGGGTGTAGTCCGTGCCGGCGTCGAGGCCGACGCTCCTCACGATCACGGTGCGCCCCTCGTCCTCCAGCTCCAGGAGGTCGTCCAGGCCTCCCGACTGGGGCTCGGGCCTGATCTCTCCGGCGATGGAGATGAAGTCCCCGAACACGCGGAGCGGCTCGTTGAAGTTGATGGAAATATCGGTTGTCTCAGAGACACCCGCCTCGCCATCCGCGGGCGAGGACTTCGAGACCTTGAACGCCGATCCCCTTGCACTGATGAACACGCGCGCATCGTCGGCGAGCTCGGGACGGCCGGGCATCTCCAGCGTGATGATGTGCGGTCCGGCTGGCACGTTGCTGAAGATGTGCCCGCTCCTCGAGTCAATCGGTGGACTCCAGTCGATGTAGAGACGGATGGGCATATCGATCTCTGCACCATCCTGATTGAGTACCTGGACCTTTACATCGTTGTCCACACCCTCTTCGTCGAAATCGCCCACTTCCGTGACCAGATCAACGGAGTCGAGCCTGGGAATCAGCTTGATGGACCGAATCAGCGGAAGGCCGTCTACGATCTCGCCGCGGACAAACACATTCTGGCCTGGCTCGAGGCCCGCCAGGGTGATCGACTCCCCGTCCTCGTCGGTGATAACGGCGTCGTCCGCGACCTTGGCCGGATCGGGCGCCTCGAATATCAGCCGATGATCGTCGACGTCCACGGTGACCTCGCTTCCCATCACCAGCCGTTCGTTATATCCGGGCGGGCGATGGAACTCCGGGTCGACGAGTTCAATGGAGACGACGACCTCGGGCCTGAAGAAGTCGACCTGCAGCGCGAGAATCAGATCGGGCTGGCGTTCGAGGAAGTCCGCCAGCATGGCAATTGTCAGTGGACGTCCCATCTCGTCGCCAATGTATGCATTGGGATCCACCTTGAGCGGCGGATCCGGCTCGCCGCCGAGAAGGCGGTTCTCGATGTCGATCGTGGCGATGATTCCCTCACCTGTGAAGGTCTGTCCCCCGACGACCTGTAGCTCCACCGCCTCGAGATAGCCCTGGCGCAACTGCCCCTTGAGTCGCACGCGAGATCCCGAGGCGACCTCCACGAGCTCGATGGCGTCGCCATCGAGGTCCAGTATCTCTGCTTCCTCGGTAATGGGTATGGGCGGCAAATGCGTGGGCTCGATGCGGCGATCGAACACGCCGATCCGCCACCCGGGATCGTCGATGAAGACCAGGAACTGGTCGGGTCCGATCTCCGGCTCCATAGTGCCTTCCGGCACGATCTCCACCTTGCTCGCAATCGGCGCGTCAGCCGGGCTGTCGGTGGCCTGTGTGATGATCAGGGCCGGCAGACCCTCGAACTTGTAGAGACGATCGCGGAGCCCGTCCAGGTCGATCACCGTGCCCGTGTCGTCGAGGATCTCGGCGTCGCCCGGCACGGAAACGAACTTAGGGAACTGCAGCTGTACGGTGTAGGAAATGGCGTCGACATAGGCCACCTGGGCGGTGAACTCGACGAAGCTCGGTAGCTCGAGGACCTCGATCTCCGCCGCTACCAGGCTCCCGTTTCGTTGTTCGGCAAGGACGGTCAC
>JASLMQ010000302.1 GCA_030746455.1 Candidatus Latescibacterota bacterium | reverse complement strand
ATCGGCTGCGAGACCAACCGCCACGCCGAGTTCGTGGAGCGAGCTGCCCGGGCCGGCAAGCACGTCCTCTGCCAGAAGCCGATGGCCACGACCCTGGCCGATTGCGACCGCATTATTGACGTAGTCGGACGCAGCGGGGTCAAGTTCAGCATGGCCTTCCAGATGCGGCTCGATCCGGTCAACCGGAAGATCAAAAAGCTGGTGCACGAAGGCGTCCTGGGTAATATCGCGGTGGTGCGTCGTCGCCACTGCATCAACGTCCTGCTCAACCCCGGTTTCGTGAACGGGCCGACCCACTGGCACCTCGATCCCGTTGCGAACATCGGCATGTTCTTCGATGACGCCGTCCACGCAGCCGATTGGTTTTACTGGCTCCTGGGCGATCCCGTGAGCGTCTCCGCGGAGATCGACAGCGTGGTTACCGACGCCTCTCCCGACGACAACGGTGTGGGCCTCTATCGGTTCGGCCGTGGCGAAATCGGCATCCTCTTCAACTCGTCGACCACGGTGTCCGGCGTCAACACCACCGAGATCTACGGCGACGCCGGCACCCTCATCCAGGACTACGGAGACGCCCCCTCCGCCGCCGCGCCCAGACCCGACAACGCGGTGGCGCTCAAGATGATTCGCACGGGCGAGGATCGCTGGACCGAGTTCGATCTCCCGATCCCCGCGGGCCAGGGCGAGCGCATTGCGGCCATTCCCCGGCCCTTCGTCGACTATGTCCGGGGCCTCACCGAGGAGACGGTCTCGGCGGAGGAGGGCCGCAAGTCGGTCGAGATGGTCCTCGGCGCCTACAGATCTGCCACGGGAGGCCGACGCATTGCCTTCCCTTTACCCACCGATCCGTGACGCATTCGATTACGCCAATGACCTCCCACGATCGCATTCTCCGCGCCATGCGCGGCGAGCCCGTCGACCGGGTGGCCAACTCCCCTAGGATTTGGAAGTGGAACATCCAGTACTACGGGGCCCACTCCCCCGAGAACAGCCTGCGCGCCGCGGAGGAGTTCGACTTCGACCCCATCTACGACACCAGCGCCGGGGTACCCAACTTCATGGGGGCGTCCATCCCGTCCGCCGACATCCTGCCCCCCGATGTCACGTGCACCGGCGAGATCGAGGAGGGCGAGGCCTACAACACGGTGCACCGACGCTTCGTGACGCCGGCAGGGCCGCTCACCGACATCTGGTGCCGTCCGCATCCCGGCAAAGGCTATGGCATCTCGCCCACGCCCAGCCACTTCGAGTACCTGCTGAAGGAGCCGTCGGATCTGAAGCGGCTGCGCTTTCTCAAGGGCAGCCCCTCTCCGAAGGCCATCGAGCGCTTCCAGGGCCTCGTCGACATGTATGGCGAGAAGGGCCTGATCTCACCATACGTGCGTTCGCCCTTCAACGACCTGTCCTACGTCTACCCCGTCGTAGACACGCTGATGCTGCCGTATGACGACCCCGAATTCCTTCTCGGAATACTCGCCTTCTTTCAGGAGTCGTGCCTGGACGACATCGTGGCCCACCTCGAGGCGGGGGCTGAAACGATCTTCATGAGCGGGTTCCACATCTCCCTCAGCGTGGGGTGGTCCCCTGCCCTCTTCCGGGAGTATTTCCTTCCCCTGATCGTCGAGCAGGCGCAGGTGACACACGACGGGGGTGCCGTCTTCCGCTACTACGATGACGGGAAGACCATGGACATCCTGGAGATGATGATCGAGGCCGATGTCGACACCTTCTGCACCTGCACGCCCCATCCGGCCGGTGACTTCGAGCTGCAGGCCGCCAGGGAGCGTGTCCGGGATCGGATGACGCTGATGGGCTATGTGGACATCGAAAACGTCCTCCATCGCGGGTCCCCCGAGCTCGTGGACGCCACGGTCAGAGAGGCCATCGAGGTCCTTGCCGTGAACGATCGCTTTCTACTCAGCAGCAGCGACGGCATCCTCACGCAGACGCCGATCGAGAACCTCAGGGCCTACTTCACGGCAGCGAAGAAGTACGGTTTGCGTGTTTCGTAGAAGACAGTCAGAGGTCAGAAGTGAAACGTGAGACGACTGAGGCGCGCTCCATTGCCGGCCACATGGGGATCCATCAGACGACCCTCACCACCTGGTGCAATGCGCGGCCTCACCTGCAGTGATCTCGTCGTCTGACGTCTCACATCTCACGTTTGACAGCCCTGCGAATCCCCTTCCTCATTCACCTTACCTGCCTTCCTGATCGAGGAGGCCAACGTGAAAATCACCGATGTCAAGACGCTTTGTCTATCTCGCCCCCACGAGCCCGAACGCCAGTGGGCCACCTCGCACTCACGGACGACTAAGGCCGACTGTGCCATTGTCATCATCGACACCGACGAGGGCGTACAGGGCATTGCAGAGCCCTGTGCCTACGGGGTCCCCCCCAAGATCAGGGAAGAAGTATCACAGATGGTCCCCGATCTAATCGGCCGGGATCCGTCCGATCCCGAAACGGCGCCCAGGCCTGTGGGTGACCGTCCCCACGACACGGCCGTGGCCGGCATCGACGCCGCCCTGTGGGACATCCGTGGCAAGGTCGAGGGCAAGCGGGTGTCGGAGCTTCTCACGGATGACCCGCTCACGCGCGTACGTCTCTACGCCTCCAGCGGCTGCCGATACGACTGGGAGAACAACCCCGAGTCGCTGATCGAGGAGACCCTCGGCTACGCCGACGACGGGTACACGGCCTGCAAGGTGCGGATCGGCACCGATTGGTCGTGGGCCGGCGTCACAGTCGAGCGCTTCCTCGGGTTGTTCCGAGAGCTCACCGACGCGGGGGGCGGTCGCATGGAACTGATGCTGGATGGCAACCAGCGACTGACCGAGGAACAGGCGCTGGAGATCGCCCGCGCCCTCGACGAATGGGGATGGGCCTGGTTCGAGGAGCCGATTCCCCAGCGCGACGTTCTGGGCTATGCCCGTCTCAACGCGGCCGTCTCCATGCCGATCACGGGCGGCGAGTCCCGGACCACGCTCCAGCAGCTGGCACCCTACTTGGAGGAAGACGCCTATGCCATTGTCCAGTGCGATGGGGGATGCTGCGGCATCACGGAGGGATTGCGGATCGGCCGCGCCGCCCACGAGCTTGGCATTGGGATGTGTCCCCACAACTGGCACAACGGCCTGATGACGATGGCCAATGCTCACCTGGTGGCGGCCCTGCCGGATCCCATGGTCCTCGAGCTGTGCATGATCCAGGGGCCCCTCCAGTGGGAAATCCTCGAGCAGATGCCCGCAATCCGCGACGGCTACCTCGAGCTCCCCGACGCGCCCGGGCTGGGGGTCGCGCTTTCGGAGGATCTCGAGAAACGCTTCCCGTACATCGAGGGCCACTACGCCGTTCAGGTGGAACGGTAGAATTTCTGTCATACAATACACTTAGGAAGGAGCTCTTCCCTCAATGCCCGAAATGACCTCCCGCGAGCGCGTGCTCGCCGCCATACGCCGACAGCCCGTGGACCACGTTCCCTGCGTCCCCAACTTCAATCCCCTACGGGCGGTCCAGCGCAAGGGGGTGTGGAACTTCCCCTGGGCCGAGGACGCATCCAACGAGGAACGCATCCGCTACCTCATCGAGGAGCTCGGTACCGACACCGTCGTCAACACGGGGGCCGGCCTGGTCCGGCCCCATCCCGACGTGACGGAGAAGACCTGGGTCGAAGGCGATGTGCTCCACAAGACCTACTCCACCCCCGCCGGCGACCTCCATGCCTCGATGGACTACAACGAGATGTGGCCCTACGGTGAGGAGATCCCCTTCTACAGCGACTTCAACGTCGGCCACGTCGTCGAGCCGTGGCTCGAGAATGAGGCTGACCTGGAGTGCTTCAAGTATGTCCAGCGGGTCGCGGACGACGCCGATACGGTGGCCCGCGCTCGCGAGGAGCTCAAGAACGCCCGCGCCCTGGCCGACCGCTACGGCATCGCCGTGCAGGCGAGCTGCGGAACGGGCCTCACCGGCGCACAGCAGCTCTTCGGCGCCGACCGCCTCTGCCTGATGGTGATGGACAACCCGGATCTGGTCGATGCCTACCTGGAGTACGAGCACTCGATCAGCATGCGGCAGATCGAGGTGCTGGGGGAAGGCAACGTCGACGCGGTGCGCCGCAACGGGTTCTACGAGACCGCCGACTTCTATGGACCTCAGATGCTGGAGCGATTCCTGGGTAAACGCCTTCGTGCCGAGGTGGAGGCCGTCCATGCGGCCGGCATGGTGGCCAGCTACACGATCCACACGGGCGTGATGCCCATCCTGGATTACCTGGCAGGCCTCCCGTTCGACGCCTACTTCGGCATCGACATCGCCTTCAAGGACGTGGACCTGGTGCAGGTGCGCGACAAGCTCGCCCCCACCAAAAGCTTCTACATCGGTCCCAGCAGCACGTATCACATCTGGAACGGAGCCGAGCCCACGCGCCAGGCCGTCCGCCAGGTTTTCGACGTCCTCGGCAAGACGGGCCTCATCCTCGCCCCCTGCGTATCCTTCCACAGCATCATGCCCTGGGAGAGCGTGGAGGCATTTGTGGAGGAATGGAAGCAGCTAAGATAGAAGGGACGAGACGCTCGTAGGCGCGACCTCCCGGTCGAGCGCGAGGCCAGTGCAGGCCCCAGGGCTTCGCGAAGTTGCAGAAACGGTGGGGGCCGATGGTAGAATGAGGCC
>JASLMQ010000301.1 GCA_030746455.1 Candidatus Latescibacterota bacterium | reverse complement strand
GCAGTGATCACCGAAGGCCCGGATGAGTCCTACGACCTGGACCAGCTGTCTGTTGACCCCGGCGATGCGGAACCCTCTGCCCCAGGGCCCGCCGCCGCAGAGCCCGCCGCAGCACCGGTCGCCCGATCAGGCGGCCGCGTCAAGGCCTCTCCCGCCGCCAGGAAGCGGGCAAGACAGCTAGGAGTCGATCTGGAATCCGTCGTCGGGACCGGCCCGGGGGGACGGATCACAACCGAGGACGTGGAGGCAGCCTCTTCTGGCGCGGCCCCGGCCGCCGCGACGCCCGCCGGCCCGGTTCCCCTCTCGCGCATTCGGAAGGCCATCGGCAAGGCCATGTCGACGAGCAAGGCCACGATTCCCCATTTCTATCTCGACATCGACGTAGACATGACCGATGCGGAGATCTGGCGGAAGGAGGTGGGGGCTGGCGAGCTGTCGGCCACGGACCTGGTGGTGAAGGCCGCGGCCCAGGCGCTGGCCCAGATGCCCGGGCTGAACGCCAGTCTCTCGGGTTCAGACGCCGTGGAGGTCCACACTCGCGTTCACATCGGGTTGGCGGTGGGCACGGACGAGGGCCTTCTCGTCCCCGTGATCGAGCACGCGAACACCAAGTCGCTCCGCGTTCTGGCCCAGGAAAGGCGGGAGATCGTGGAGGCCGCCAGGTCAGGGAGGATGCGATCGGGGGAGAGGGCCACCTTCACGGTATCGAACCTGGGGATGTTCGGGGTCACCTCCTTCACCGCCGTGATCAACCCCCCGGAGGCGGCCATTCTGGCGCTCGGGGCGATTCTCCCGCAGGTTCGCGCAGGCGACGACGGCCTGTCCATCTCGATACGCCGGATGATGAACGCCACGCTCTCGGCCGACCATCGGCTGACCGACGGGGTCGCCGGTGCACGCTTCCTCGCGGCCTTCAAGGCGGCGTTGGAGAGCCGGGAGACACTGGAGGGCTGGTTGTAGACGTCAGCGGGGGGGGCTGTGACAGGTCGAGCTACGGGTCTTGGGGACCGATGGAGGACGGTATGGAAGTGGATCGTGTTCCGCTGCAGAAGATGTACCGGGGGATGCTTCGCATCCGGAAGTTCGAGGAGGCGATCTGGCGTGTCTACACCAGCGGCCTGATGCACGGCCTCGCCCATCTCTACAGCGGGGAGGAGGCGATCGCCGTAGGGGTGTGCGAGGCGCTCCGGGAGGACGACACCATCACCAGCACGCATCGGGGCCACGGTCACTGCGTGGCCAAGGGCGGGGATCTGGGGCGCATGATGGCCGAGGTGATGGGAAGGGTGACCGGCCACTGTCGGGGCAAGGGCGGGTCGATGCACATCGCGGATATGTCGGTGGGGATCCTGGGCGCGAACGGGATCGTGGGCGGAAGCTTCGGCATCGCCACCGGGGCGGCGCTCTCGGCCAAGATGCGAGGAACCGACCAGGTGACGGTCTGCTTTTTCGGCGACGGCGCGACCAACCAGGGGGTCTTCTACGAAGTGATGAACATGGCCGGCATCTGGAGGCTCCCAGTGGTCTACGTGTGCGAGAACAACCTGTACGGCCAGTACACGGCGGCGGACCGGGTGCTTGCAGGCGATCGCATCGCCGATCGATCCATGCCATTCGGGATCCCGGCGGCAGAAGTGGACGGCACCGATGTGGTGGCCGTGCACGAGGCCACGCTACCGGGCATCGAGCGCGCACGATCGGGCAACGGCCCCAGCTTCCTGGTGTGCCACGCCTATCGCTACGGGGGACACCACGTGGGGGACCCTGGCGAGAGCTACCGGCCAGCGGCCGAAATAGAGGCGTGGACGGCCAAGGACCCCATCGAGATCCTGAAGGGCAGGCTTCTGGAGAGCGAGGCGGCGACGGCCGGCGAGCTTGAGAAGATCGAGGGAGAGGTAGACCGGGAGGTGGCAGAGGCGGTCGAGTCGGCCAAGGCGGCGCCGTATCCCGATGTGGAGGAGGTGTCCGAACATGTCTACGCCTGAGCGGGAGATGACGTTCGGGGATGCCGTGAAGGAGGCCATCGCTGAGGAGATGCGACAGGATCCGACGGTGTTCCTGATGGGCGAGGAGGTCGGCGCTCCGGGTGGGGTGTTCAAGACCCTCGGAGGGCTCTTCGAGGAATTCGGGGCCGATCGGGTGATCGACACGCCGATCTCCGAGGCGGGCTTCGTCGGCGTTGGCGTGGGCTCCGCGTTGACGGGTATGCGTCCGATCGTGGAGATCATGTTCGGCGACTTCATCGCTCTGGCGATGGACCAGATCGCCAATCAGGCCGCGAAGATACGCTATATGTCCGGCGGACAGGCCTCGGTGCCGCTTACCATCCGGGCCACGATGGGGGCCGGGCGCTCTGCGGCCGCCCAGCACTCCCAGAGCCTGCAGGCTTGGCCGTGCCATATCCCCGGGCTGAAGGTGGCCATCCCGTCCACGCCGGCGGACGCCAAAGGCCTGCTCAAGACGGCGGTACGGGATGACAATCCTGTGCTGTTCTATGAGGACAAGATGATGTACTCCCTCCAGGGCCCGGTCCCGGAGGGAGAGCACACGGTCCCCTTCGGCGTGGCGGACGTGAAGCGACAGGGCGATGACGTGACCCTGATCGCGACCTCGAGTATGGTCCACGTCGCCCTGGACGCGGCGGAGAGCCTCGACGAGAAGGGCGTCAGCGCAGAAGTGGTCGACCCTCGCACGCTGGTGCCGCTGGACAGAGAGACGCTCGTGTCCTCGGTCTCCAAGACGGGTCGGGCCGTGATCATCGACGAAGGCTACCGCAGCTTCGGCGTCACGGCCGAGCTGGCCTCTGCGGTGTACGAGGGGGCGTTCGACTATCTGGAGGCCCCGGTGGCCCGCCTGGGGGCGATGGACGTGCCGATACCGTTCAGCAAGCCGCTCGAGGACGCGACCATTCCGGACGAGACGGACGTGGTGGAAGCGGTGGAGGCCATGCTGGGATAGCGGAGAGAGCCCGCTGCAGGTCCGGGCCGTCGGAGAACAGCCATGGCGCAGTATGACGACCTTCAGGAGGTGCTGCTCTCCGCGGAGGAGATACGTGGCCGTGTGCGGGAGATGGGCGATCAGATCGCGGCAGACTATGAGGCGATCGGGGGGGCCATCGTCCTTGTTGGCGTTCTGAAAGGATCCCTGTTCTTCCTGGCCGACCTCGCCCGGTGGATCACCCGTCCGGTCGAGATCGAGATGATGTCGGTCTCGAGCTACGGACCCTCGACACAGAGCTCGGGGATCGTGCGGATCCTGAACGACCTGGACACGAGCATCACGGGCAGACACGTTCTGCTTGTTGAGGACATCGTCGACACCGGCCTCACGCTGGACTACCTCCTCAAGACGCTCGCAACCAGGAATCCCGCCAGCCTCAAGGTCTGTGCGCTGCTGGATAAGCCCGATCGGCGGCTGGTGGACGTCCCCATCGCGTATTGCGGTTTCAGGATACAGGACCAGTTCGTGGTGGGCTACGGCCTCGATCTCGATCAGCTCTATCGGAACCTGCCGCTCATCGGCGTTCTCAGACCAGCCAGATGCGACCCCTCGTAGGGAGGATAGATATGAGTAGACAGCCCGTGCCGTTCGTTGATGTGATCGAGACCCTGTACCGGGAAACAGAGGCCAATGGCGTCCTGCTCACGTCGGCGGGGGCGGATGGCAGCGCCAATGTGATGACAATCGGTTGGGGACTCTACGGCAGGTCCTATCGCGGGAGTCCCACGGTGGCTGTGGCTGTTCGACCCGCGTGCCACACGTTCGGCCTCCTCGACGAGGTCGGCGAGTTCGTAATCGCGGTTCCGACCCAGGATATGGTCGAGCTGGTGACCTACTGCGGTACGGCATCGGGCCGGTCGGGTGACAAGTTCGCCAAGACGGGGCTCTCGCCCATCGACTCGTTCGACGTTGCTCCCGTATCGATCGAGGAATGTCCGTTCAACATCGAGTGCCGTATCTATCACAAGGAGCGTCCCCCTCACTGGATTCTGACGCCGGAACACCGGGAGAATCCGGTGGAGGAGCAACATACCATCTATTTCGCAGAGGTCTTGGGCGCCTACGCGGCAGAATGAAGGGGCGGCCGCGTCTGCGGCCGTGGTCTCCGGATCGGCGGATCCGACGGGAGTTCGGGCAGTCGCAGGGCGTGATCTGCTGACATCCAGGAGGTGAGTCTATGCAGATGCGACGGTTGGGGCGGACGGACCTGCAGGTGTCGTGCATCGGGTGTGGCGGCATCCCCATCTTCCGCGCCGCACAGCCCGAGGCCGTGAAGGTCCTGCGGCGCGCGATGGATCGTGGAGTGAACTATTTTGATACGGCCAGGGGTTACGATCGGGGGGGAGGCGAAACGCGGCTGGCGGAGGCGATCAAGGGACGCCGCGACGAGGTGGTCATCGGGTCCAAGGCGGGAGCTCGGGACCGTGACAAGATGATGGAGGCCATCGAGGAGAGCCTGGAGACCCTGGGCGTCGACATGATCGACGTGTACAAGTGCCACGGAGTGATCACCCCGGAGGACTGGCAGCGGGTCAGCGGCCCCGGCGGGGCCTTCGAGGGGCTGGTGGCGGCCCGTGGGCAGGGAAAGATCCGCCACATCGGGCTCAGCGGGCACCGGCCGGAGGTCCTGGCCGAGGCCGTCAAGACGGGCCTGGTGGATGTGCTGCTCATTCCGTTCAACTTCGTCAAGGACGAGGCGGCTTCCCAGCTGTTCCCCCACACGCAGGAACACGACGTGGGCGTGACCATCATGAAGCCGATCGGGGGCTCGCTCTTCCAGCACGCGGACATCTGCCTGAGATGGGTCCTTCAGCACGAGGCGGTACACACCATATGCGTGGGGATGTGGAAGGCCTGGGAGGTGGACCAGAACGTGGTCGTCGGGGGGAATCCGGAGCCGCTGAATCCGGAAGAGGCAGACTGGCTGGCCGACGAGCGCGCCCGGTGGGACCGGGAGTACTGCCGACTGTGCTACACCTGTCCGCCGAAGTGCTCGCACGACGTGCCGGCGCGCGATCTGATGATCCTCGAGCTGAACTACCGGCGATTCGGGATGGACATGATGATGGAGCGCGGAATGGGTGAACAGGTCGAGAGGACGTCGGCCTGTCAGGAGTGCGACGGCAAGGAGTGCGGGGAGGCCTGTGCATACGACCTGCCGATTCGCGACCTGATGCAGGGGCTGCACCGGACCTACACGCCGATGATCCAGGCCTACCACGAGCGGCAGGCAGCGCGCTGACGGCTTCGCTCAGAAACCGTTTTTCTGAGCAGGCCGATCTGCATATATTGGCTATATTAGTAGATGGAGCGGCAGACCCGAGCGAACCTGCAGGTCGAGATGGAGGAGGGGTGCCTTGCGCAGTTTCGACTACATTGCACCGCGCAACATCCGGGAGACGGTTGAGGCCCTGGCAGCGCACGAGAACGCGATGGTTCTCGCCGGCGGGACGGACGTGCTGGTCCGTATGAAGTCCAGGGTGCTGAAGCCGGATGTGGTGGTGGACATCAAGCGCGTCCGTGGGCTCGACGAGCTCCACTTCGACAGGAAAACCGGACTCACCATCGGGGCCGCGGTGACGCTCCGCCAGGTGGAGCTGGACCAGCGGGTGTGGCGGCATTTCCCCGCGCTGGCCCAGGGCGTGGCCGTGATCGGATCCATCCAGATCCGGAACCTGGCGACCGTGGTGGGGAACATCTGCAACGCCGCGCCTTCGGCGGATTCGGCGCCGGGTCTGATTGCCCTGGGAGCGAAGGCCCGTATCGCGGGTCCGGCCGGACGGCGAACGATGAAGGTGGAGAACCTCCTGACCGGGCCGGGCGAAACCGCGCTGAGGCCCGGGGAGCTCGTCACAGGCATTCAGGTTCCGATGGTTCCTCCGCGGACCGGGTCGGCCTATGCCCGACAGACCCCGCGGATGGCGATGGACATCGCCGTGGTCGGAGTGGGGGCCGCAGTCACACTGGCGGGGCGCACCGGGGTGTGCGAAGACGCTAGAATCGTGATGGGAGCGGTGGCGCCCACGCCCCTCCGGGCGCGGGAAGCCGAGAAGGCCCTCAGGGGCAAGAAGCCATCAGACGGCCTGATCGAGGAGGCAGCGGAACGCGCCGCGGATGCTGCCACACCGATCAGCGATGTGCGCGGCTCTGCCGGATACCGCAGGAAGGTCGTAAAGGTGCTGGTCCGC
>JASLMQ010000300.1 GCA_030746455.1 Candidatus Latescibacterota bacterium | reverse complement strand
CTCGACCTGCTGTGGAAGCGATGTAGCCAGATCATCCCAATCCATATACCGGTTGGATGAAGAAATCGATCAATTTAGGTGTATATAAGCGGTTCCGTTGTGCAGATGAGGGGCGAGTGTAGTCTGCAGGAGGTTAAGCAGACGACACTGGCGTCTACAGGATCTGGTGGAGAGGCGTTCAGAGTGATTGCCATTGGTCACCGAATCAGGGCGTTGAGGGAGACGCGAGACCTATCCCAGGAGCAGGCGGCCCGGGAGATTGGCAGCTCCCAGAACTACCTGAGCCTGCTGGAGACGGACAAGCGGAAGCCGTCACTGAAGACGTTGGAGGCTCTGGCCAGGGCCTTCGACTGCAACGTGGGCGACTTTTTCCACGAAGAGGTCGCCTTGCCTGGAAACACCTCCTTTTCCGGTCTGGAGGAGGTCCCTGCCTCGCCTGAGCTGGCGGAAGATTTCAAACCCTTCCAGCAGTCGGCTCTCTACGAGACGGATGTGGCGGCACTATCGCTCGAAGACACCTACCGGGAGGCCGAGGAGAGAGGGGAGCGCATCCTCGCACAGGACACCCTGCGGCGGCTGGACCGGATGGCGACCCTGTACGAGGTGCAGTACACGCTGAAGCAGTATTTCGACGAGAAGCAACCCTGGGCGACCATCGCGCGCGTCATAAGTGAGGACAGGGTGCTGGCACTCAAGGTCTGGGAAGCCGGCCGCCTAAAGGCGAGGGAGGGGGGCAAGATCTTGGTTGGCCCGGAGGAGGGTCGGACTCCGGAGACGGGGCACGTGCAGACGGCGCTACGCTTCCTGGGTGAGACCGGGATCAAGATGATCGTCCTTCAGGCCGCCCGCAGGGAGCAAGAGGACTTCATGCGCGACGTCTCGCTGGGCTGCCCGGAATTCGATCGGTCCTTCTGGTGCCACGGGGTCCTCACGGCACACGCGCTGTTCCAGATCCTGTCTCGCGTCGATGGAAGCGATGCGGACCTCCCTTCACCAAGTGTGATCTTTCGCATGGGGCTCCTCCTCGATGTCGGCATGTTGTTTATGAACCTGGAGGATTCCCGCAGCGTGCGCAACGTGTGGATCGAGTGCACGCGCGCGTCAACCTATTCGGCCTACGCAAGAGGCGAGTGGCACCTGTACCAGAAGCATCTGCACGCCGTGAAGGGGGCCCAGGTCATGCGTCTGGCCAGGTGGTCGGACGTGGAGATCCACGTCACGGACCACCACCACCAACCGGCCGGGGCGGGTATGGCACACCCTCACCTGTCTATGATCCGGTATGCGCACGTCGCGGACGTCATCGCCTCGCTGCTGATCTACGCCCCTTCACTCGGGCCTGAAGATCTCGATCTCGACTTGCGCGCGTTGCAGGCGGTGGTTGGCGGGAGGGGCTACCGGGACATTATCGGCCTGGTGGAAGCCACGGCGAAAGCCGCCAGGGACGACGCCTTCAACCAGTCGTGGAGCTGGCCGGGCTACCGAGCGCTTCTCGACCTCATGGTTCCGTCCGCCGGGCGTTACGGGCGGAGGTCAGCAAGGGTGAATGAGGATTATCCCCAGCCATTCTGGTGGTGGCTGGAGCAGAACGAGAAGCGTGTTGGGACGATGCTGATCCGCTTCTTCGACCGGAACAGAAGGGGGACGGGACGGGCCCTGCGGTCGGGCTAGGCAGAAAAAACCCCGTGGTCGCTGTGCGTCGCTTCCAAGGGCAGACGCAGTCGACCGCGGGGCAAAGGGCAACGAGGAAATGGGAGCCAGGATTGAGGCCCGGCATCCCTTCTCGCGCGCTTCTATGAAATGTAGGCCAGGCAGGGAGCAATCGTCAAGCGAAATGTGGGGAAAGGAGGTCATCGATATGCTCTAACCCACTGTTGTGAAGCCAATTACGCGCGGAGCCGTGTGGTATCCGGAGCCGCACACACCCCCGACAATCTGGAGGACCCCATGATAGCTACGCTGAGATACGGGATCGGCCAGGAAGTGGTCGTACCCCTGTCACCCGAGTTCCTGTCGCGGCTGTCCGGGACTTCGGTCCGGACCGGGCTCGAGACGATGCTTGACGGACTGACCGATGAAGCCGACCCGACGGCGGAGGCCATCCGCAAGGCCGCTGGCGACCCGCGTTCGGTGATCGAGATGAAGACCAAGACCCAGTGCCAACCGTTGCGTCCTGACGCGCCACTCCAGCCCCTGCTGAAGGGTCGCAAACATTTGGAGATCCTGATCAGCCAGGCACACGCCGGAGGGTGAGGCGTGTCGGCGGGCAAAGCGTGCGCGAGCGCCGGGCAGCCGGCCCGGTGCTCGCCGGAGATCCCATAATGGTGACACAGACCGATCGGTTTGGCCTCACGGAGGTCCTGGGGCTTCGGCGCCAGCTCGTGGCGACGGTACTCAACGGCCGGCTTCACAAACTGGAACGGGTGCCGGGGCCCTGCGAGGGACCTGAACGCGCAGTGATCTTCGGCGTCCATCGGCGGGTCGAGCCGGCCGAGCAGACCTCGGAGCTGTTGTTGCGTCGGCTACGCAGTGGCAAGAATCCACTTGCCCCCTATGTCGCCAGGCTGAACCAGCCAACGAACACGCCGGCGGTCACGAAACACGCGGCCTCGCGACACAGACAACTCCAGTTCGTGGTGGGGAGACTGATACCGGTGCTTCGGCGCTTGGGGAATCCGGAGATGGACCGGTCAGAACTGCTCACGGACGTCATGGCACACGATCCTTCTCCTGAGTTCCCCACACCCGTTGCGGCGCTTTCGGCGCATCTTGCCGCGGCCGATCCGGTGGGCAGGGCCCTGGGCGGAGATGTGGTCATCCTCGGTCAGAATGCCTTCGGCCTCACCTGGATGCCCGGCCATCGTTGTCCAAAGGACTGTTTCGTTCAGGTTGAGGGAGAGTGCTACTCCCTGGAGGCGGACAGGCGGCGCCACCTGATGACTCTGGAGGGGGCCTTCAGAAGATCCGTGGAGGAGGCCGTGGACCGGTGCCTGCTCGAGCTTAGAGGGCGGAAGCCCGACGCCAGCGCGGACAAGCTGAGACGTCTCGCGGACAGTGTCCAACCGGGGGAAACGGTCTATCGGGATGGGGAGCGCAGCGTGAGATCGGGTACGGGGGGCTCTCTCTACTGCTGGCAGCGTGTCCCTCCCTTCGCGGTGGAGGCCCCTGACGGGAAGCTGAGGCAGTACGAGGAGGCGGAGATCGGCGTTCACCTGAAGACGCTCACTCCGGAAGTCGTGCTCCCCGTAGGTGGGCCGGAGATCGGCTGCCACTATCCGCACCCCTACGTGTTCGACCTGGGAGGACAATCTCGGCTCTGCATGGGACACGACGTGGCCTACTTCCAACGGTTCTGGAACATGCCGCTCGAGGAGGGGATCGTGGAATACCTCAACGCCGCGCGACTGGTGCTGTGTGCCGGTCACTTCGAGGGGGGCGGCGAGCCCCTGGTTGACAACGGGGCCTCCGAACGTCCCCGCATCGGCCTGCGCGAGGCCCGTAAGCGAAGGCTGCCCGTCTACCGCTACTTCCGGAAATAGGACGCTCACAATGGAACGATATGCGCGACAGGTCATGATCGAAGGGTGGGACCAGAAGAGGCTGGCCGCCACGACGATGCTGGTGATCGGTTCGGGGCTCCTGGCGAGGCTCTCGTCCCTGCTCGCGGCGGCGATGGGGATCGGACGGATCTTCCTGCTGGGAGACGGTCGTGTTGAGGGAGTCGACCGCAGGTTCCTCCTCACCGACGTGCGCGTGGGATCGTCGCTGGTGCGCACGTGGGCGGAAGCACTGCGCCGGGTCAACCCGGAGATCGTGGTCGAGTTCTCGCACGATGTGCCCTGTTCCCGATCTGCCGACTATCTGCGCGTGCCGCACGTGATCGTGGAAGCCTCCCAGGATCTGGGTTGGAAGGGCGAGGCGCTGGCAATGGCGAGACACTGGCAGACCGATCTGATCACGGCCGCGTCGGGGCCAAGGGTGGGACTGTACCGGGTTGGCCCGACCGTGGGCAATGGGTTTGCCTGCTTCCGCGGGGTGCGGGAGGACCCCCTGGTGAGCCTGGTTGTAGCTGCGCTCCTGGTCGAAGAGGTCCGCCGCCTTCGACTGCCGCTTGGCCCAAGCGATCTGCCACCCGAAGGCCCCGTACTCGTCAGTCCCGAGGCCCTCCACCGGTACGCGGGGGGTACCGTCCTCGAAACGGGATGGGGCAGGGGAACCGACACGACGGACATCACGCTGGTGGGGGCGGGTGCACTGGGCACGTGGGTGGGGATCGCGTTGGGAATGTCCACCGAGGAAAGCGTGCGTCTGAGGGTCTATGACCCAGACCTGGTCGAGGCCACCAACCTCAACCGCCAGGTGCTGTTCTGGGATTCTGTCCACAAGCCGAAGGCCACTGCCCTGTCCGAGCGGCTCACGGCGCTGTTCCCGGCGATCGAGGCCCGGGGACACGTCGAGGCGGTTGACGACGGAAACCTGGCGGCCGCGTGCACAACCGACCTGGTGGTCTGCGGGCCGGACACCTTCGCGGCCCGGGCCCTCCTGCACCGGGGATCGCTCCTTCACCGCACCTCCCTGGTCAACGGGGGTACATCGGCCTTCGGGGCCAGCGTCGCCGCCTACGTTCCCGGCAGGTCTCCCTGCCTGGAGTGCTCGATGCGGGTGGCCACAATGGCGCGAGCTCTGTCAGCGTCCGAGGAGCGGGCACGGTGCGCCGGCACCCCCGAACCTTCGGTGGTCACCTCGTCCGCGCTGGCCGGTGCGCTGATGGCCTACGAGGCCAGGGCGTCCCTCGCCGGAAGACCGATACGGGGGGTCGTGGAGTACGACGGGCTGTCGTGCCAACGTCGGCTTGGCGCGAGGCCCCCGAGGACGCCGTGTGGTTGCGGTGGGGCCCGACTGATGGAGACGGGAAGCGTGCACGCATCCGAGCAAGCCACCGTGAAGACGCTGTGAGTGGTGGGTGTCGGGGACAGGCAGGCGGACTCATCCGATGCCCTGACAGGAGAACGAAAATGTCGCCCGAAGCGATCCGGAGCCTGATCGACCTGCTCGGCGTGGTCGAAGGCCTGCGCCTCATCAACCTGTTCGAGATGAACCACACCGACGCGCGGCGCTGCAAGGTCTGCAGCCGGCCGCGCTCCGCACCAAGGAGCATCGATCAAGACTCAGGAGAGAAGGGAGTGAGCACGAGGTGACATCGGCGTTCGCAGTTGGGGTCGACGGCTTCCTGACAGGGGGCGTGCTCGTCACGGTCCTGCTCAATCTATGCGCGGCAGCGATCTACCTTCTAGCCCGCCGTCGGGGTGGGGACGGCGGAGGACG
Organism: Candidatus Latescibacterota bacterium; assembly: GCA_030746455.1. Next base: position 538 of record JASLMQ010000300.1, on the reverse strand, counting down.
AGGGCCACGTGGGAACCGCGCCCCGCCTCGGCGACCACCGCCACTGGGCCGGTACCGATTCCCCGAAAACCCTCGCCGTACGGGACGGCGTAGCCGAACCCGGCCGCCGATCGCGGGATGGCATCGCAGGCGCGTTCGTATTTCATCGGAAAGCACGGATGGCGGCAAGGCGGTGAGCACGGTGCTCACGAACCGCTCGGCGTTCTGGAAGATCCGTCCTATGGCACGTAGACCGGGTTGCCAGCAAGGTTGCCGCTCCCGCAGGGCCAGGGGCTCGCGGCGAGCGGCCGCAGTTCTGTCTCCACAATCCACAGCTCCCCCCCGATCCTGAAGACCACCTTGTCACTCGGATGACCGCGTCTCTCCTTCGTGTGAATCTACACCCATCGGCTTGAGCGCGTAACTTATCACTACCTGCGGCAGCCACACTGCCGCTGGCCTACAGGCATCACAAGGGTCTGTGCGGACGCCGGCGTCCTTCCTCCCTGCCGGGACTGGCTTCGGTTCTCTGAGACCCGGTCTCGCCATGCCACCACCG
>JASLMQ010000299.1 GCA_030746455.1 Candidatus Latescibacterota bacterium | reverse complement strand
ACCTTCTCGGTCTTGCTGAACACCGGGTGCTTCTCGAACCCCTCAAGCAGCCGCCCGGTCCAGTCTTCACCGCGGTAATGCACCCGTATGAACCACGTCTGATGGTTGAGCCCGGCGGCAGTGATGTCCACCTCCACGCGGGTGACCGGAACGAAGCCGCGGCTGCCCGGCTTTCTTCCCTTGTTGACCAGAAGCTGGATGACCTCGCAGATCTGCCGAAGCGCGCCCTCGACCCCGTGGCAGAGGCCCACCGTGTTCACGCCTCCGTACTCGAGGGCGGCCCACGTGTTCATCGCCATCGGATTCGCGTAACTGAGGAACAGCGCGTTGGGCTTGGATACCTCACGGATGTCTTTGCAGAACGCGAGGATCTGCGGGATGTTGCGCTGTCCGTACATGATGCCGCCGGCGCACAGCGTGTCGGCGACACACTGGTCCACGCCATACTTCAGCGGGATGTCCACATCGAGCTTGAACGCGTCCGGGCCGCCGATGCGGGTGAGGTTCAGGACGTAATCGGCATCGGCGAGCGCCCGGCGTCGGTCGACCGTAGCCGAGAGCTTTGCCGGTACCCCGTTGGCCTCGATGTCGCGCCGGGCAAGCTGCGCGATCATGTCCAGGTTGCGTTTGCTGATGTCGTGGAAGGCGAAGTGGGTGTCCCCGAGTTCGGACACGGTCAGGATATCGCCCATAAGCTTCCGCGTGAAGCCGATGCTGCCTGCGCCGATGACGGCGACCTTGATGGACATCCGAGCTGCCCTCACAAATTGGGGTTGGTGCTGCTGCAGGTACTTTGGCGTGCGACTCACAATCCTATCTTCTTGATCTCAAACAGTTCCACCTCGAATATGAGCGTCGCCCTGGGCGGGATCCGGCCCTCGACTCCGGTCTCTCCGTATCCGAGCTCGGGGGGGATCACCAGCTGCCGCTTGCCGCCTACACGCATCGTGGCGATGCCCTCCTCCCACCCGGCGATGACCGCATTGGCGCCCACAACGAAACTGATCGGACTGCCTTTGCCCAGGGTGCTGTCGAACATCCTTCCGTCTCCCATCCATCCTGTGTAGTGGACAACGACGGTCTGTGGATATTCGGGCGTTGGGCCGTCGCCTACCCTCATATCATAGTACTTCAGGCCGCTCTCTGTTGTCACGTAGTCACCTTCGGCCACCTTTGCGGGTGCCTCGGGCACCCCGCGACGGCCACAGGACATGCCGATCACCAGCAGCACGGCTGACGTGCACAGCAGGATATAGAGGGTCGCCTTCGACATCAGCGTTTCCATTCTATGGCAGCTGGTTAAGCGTTGGTGACTGCAGAAATTCGGAACACCTGCGAAATCACTCGCCCTTGGCGTGCAGTCCCTCCCGTAGCCCGGGCCTGCCGACGGCGGTGAAGTCCAACACGGTCTCCACGTAGATCTCCTGTGCGCCCCCGTAGGGTACGGGGGACGAGCGATCGGTGCGTTCCAGACGCAGCTCGATCTGGTCGGCGCCGGCCTGGCGGGCCCGGTCTTCGAGCACGCCTGAAACGGCCTCCGTCGCGAAGGCCACGGCTGCGTCCAGGTCGCCGAGATCGCGGACCCCGTCGGGCAGATGCACGCGGTACGGCCTGGGACCGTCGACCGGCCGGATCAGGACCTGGAGGCGCTGGACCACCCCACCGGCAACGGCGCCTACGGCGTTGGCGACATCGGCATGGGTGGGAATGATGAGCTCCGTGTTCAGATGCTCCGTCGCGCGAGGCAAATAGGCGCTAACGGGCGCGCCGACTGCGACCACCGGCCGTTGGAGGGTGAGTCGGCACTCCAGGTCCGACATCTCGACATCACCCATCGCGCGTGCCAGGAGCTCCGTTGCGGAAGGCTCCAGGTCCCAGCTGGGCAGGGAGGCCTCGTCGGCCAGCACCTTGGATATTAGCTCCTGCGCGAGGCGGTCGGACACGCCGGCAACGATGCGTCGGCATAGCTCCTCGGGCGCCACATCGAGCTGCGCCCCCAGGAGCTCGGCGCCGTGACGCGACGCCTGTGCGTCCCAGCGCTCGAACCGCCCGAGGACATGGAGGGCGTCGGTCGGCGTGAACGCCGATCGCATCACCAGCCGCTGCGCCTCCATCGCGTCCACGCGCTCCACACCCAGCCGCCCGTACCGGATCTTCGAGCTGAGCGAGACCAGCGACCGCGGCCCCCCGTTGAGGTGGCCCAAGATGTCCTCCTCGTCGCTGGAGAGCTCCGAGCCCGTCTGGCGGTGGGAAAGCACGAACTGGCCCGCAAGGCTGTCGAAGGGCGTGGCGACGACCTGCTGATGGAGCTCCTGAAGCACGCGGGGGTGCTCCGATGCCAGCAGGCAGAGCGGGACGACCCGGCGGGGTCCGATGGATACCGGATTCGATGAGGCCCGGCCGTTGAGCCGAACGTGGCTGTCTCCGCCCTGGCCCACGGTGTGCACGTCGGCGGTCTCGACCATGGTTCGCCACCCGCCAACCTGAGCGCCTTCCGGGTTGAGCCGTGGACGGCCGTCGCGAAGCACCGCGATGTCGGTCGTGGTCCCGCCCACGTCGATGACCCAGACGTCCTGCTTTCCCGCCAGGTGCCAGGCCCCGACCACGCTGGCGGCGGGACCGGAGAGCACCGTTTCGATGGGCCGCCGCATGGCCCAGTCGGCACGGACCAGGGAACCGTCTCCCTTGACGCTCATCAAGGGGGCATCGATGCCGATCTGGTCGAGTGTGAGGCGGACGGTGGCGATCAGCTCACGGAGCAGGGGGATGAGTCGGGCGTTGAGGGCGGCGGTGGTGGCGCGTCGGACCGAGTCCAGGCGCGTGGTCAGCTCGTGGCCACAGGTGACGGGCATCGGTAGATCGTCAGGCCGGTCCCAGTCATCGGTCAGCTCCTCGATGATGGCCCTGACCCGAAGCTCGTGCGCTGGATTTCGGACCCCGAAGTAGCCGGACACCGCGAAGGCCTCGACGCGTCCGCGTCGAGAGAGGATGGCCTGCCGCACTCCGGCCTCATCCAGCGGCCTGGCCTGATTGCCTTCCGCGTCGTGCCCGCCGTCGAGGTAGACGACATCCGAGGTTACGAGATCGCGCTCGAAGCCGTATTGCTTGATGAGGGATGGGCTGTAGCCCACAAGCAGGAGGCAGACCGAGTTCCCGTGACCCTCCACGATCGCATTCGTGGCCAGGGTGGTCGACAGGCCGACCAGGTTGACGTCCGATGCGCCGACCGATGCCCCTTTCGGGAGTGATGCGGCCTGCCTCAGGACTTCACCCACGGCCTCGCCGATGCCGACGGATAGATCGTGCCGGGTCGTCAGGGCCTTGGCGTCGGCAAGCACCTGCCCGCCGGTCTGGTCGATGAGTGCCGCGTCTGTATAGGTGCCTCCGGTGTCGATGCCAAGCGCGACTACCATGTGCTATCCTCGCGATCGTGTGTCGTGTTCCCTGCGGTGAGGTTTCTGTGTGGCGGACCGCCGTCGGCCGCTCCGGGCGGGTCAGGCTGGAGGGCTGCTCCGTTCGAACAGGTTCAGGCAGTAGGGTGAACCGTCTATGATGAGCTTTCTCTCCATCCTGGCGATCCGGCTGTAGCCCGTGCTCTCGAAGAGCCGACGCTTCTCCTCTTCCGATTCTTCGATGTAGACGAGAAGGGCCACGAGCGGGTCGTCCGCCTGGAGGGCTTCGAGCATGTCTCCGGCACAGCGGGCGTAGTTCGGATGGACGAGAAGGTCGAGGATGCCGCGGTGTGCTTCGTGTCGTCGCAGGGACGGCATGATCGTCCCGAGTCCCAGGACCCCTTCCTCGCCGTCGAGTACTATCGCTCTGAACCCGGTGCGATCCGCCTGCCGGCGGAGGACGTAGAACTCACCTTCGAAGTGGGACCCCAGATAGCACCCCAGGCCGTAGTGTTTCACCAGGCACGGATGGGGGGTGTTGAAGAGGGCCGTCAGCTCCGCTTGGTCGCCGTCCGCCACGGGCCGGATTTCCGCGCGCTGCCCGGATCGGAACATCACGCTGTCTTCACCAGATGGGCCGAGGGTCAACTTGAAGGCGTGGCGGCGAGCCATGGCACCGACGAACCGGAATCCGAATCCGCGGTAGAGCCGCTGGACCCAGTCCTTGGCCGAAGCCAGGTAGACGGCTCGGGCTCCGTGAGCGCGGAAGGTCTCGACGGCCTCCCCGACCGTGGCCCGGGCGATGCCGCGGTTGCGGAAGTCCGGTTCGGTGTAGACCTGGGACAGGATGCCCTGACCGCGGGGCGACAGGGTGTATGACGTGGTGCCCACGCAGCGGTCCTGGAAGAACGCCGCAACCAGACCGTAGGTCTCGGTCCCCCAGGGTGATTCGAGACGCGAGCGGGTGGCCCAGGCGTGGTCGCCCCCACTGAACCGGAGGACGGCCTCTTTCTCCGCCTCCGGCGACCTGTGGGTGACATGTCGGAGTGCCCACGACATCCGTGTTCGGCAAACCCTTTCGGAGCGCCTACGGTCCTTGTGCTGCCCTTCGGCGACCGGAAAAGGTAATCAATAAGCCCCCGGGTATCAAGAATTCATGTCGGACCATTAGAGGGAGTCCGCGGGCGGGAGAGATGCGGCTCCTTGCCGGCGCTCGGCATGGCTGGCAGGGCCTCGGCAGCGGTGTTGACTTGTGCCGACCACGTCCGTACGTTGGCCGGGTGGACTGATGCACGGAGGACATTGAGAACCTCGAGGCGTGCAGAGACGCTCGAATGCCAAAGGAGGCCAATCGTGACGACGATCAAGATCATGCCATGTCTGGACATGAAGGATGGACGGGTGGTCGAGGGAGGCGCGGACGTACTGCTGGCCGCATCGGTCTTCCACTTCCGGACCTTCAGCATCCAGCAGGTGAAGGACTACCTGCGGGAGAAGGGCCTGAGCGTCACCTCCTGAGCCGAAGGGGTTCATCGGTATGACGTGGATCGATATCTTCGAGGCGCCGGTGGAGATCAGAGGCCTGCCCTGGGTCAAAGAGAACGCCCCGGAGCTCTGGCGTCTGCCCGCAAGCGCGGAGGGCCAGGTGCGGGATCCCGTTTGGCACCACGGTCGCTTCCCCGCGGGAGGACGGATTCGCCTGTCCGCGGCCACGAAGGCCTTGAGCGTGCGGCTTGAGCTCGAGGAGTTCGAGCCGCGGTCGAACATGTCCCACATTGGCACGCGCGGTCTCGATGCGTACGTGAACGGGCGCTACTGGAACTCCGTGTGTGCCGACCGTCCCGGTGCCGTGGAGCTGTGCTTCTTCGATGGGGCCAATTCGTCCGAGAAGGAGATCGATATCTACTTGTCGCTTTGGCAGGTGGTTCGCGTCATCGCTGTGGGCGTTGATGACAGCGCATCCGTTGGGATGCCGAGAGCCTTCTTTCGGGAGAAACCGATCGTCTTCTACGGCTCATCGATTGCGCAGGGGATCAGCGCGTGCAGACCTGGCATGACCTATCCCGCGCAGCTGAGTCGGCAGCTCGACGTGGACTTCGTCAACTTCGCCGTGAGCGGCCAGGGACAGGCTGAGGCGGAGGTGGTCTCCCTGATCTGTGAGGTCGACTCGTGCTGCTATGTGTTGGATCTCGGCAAGTCGTACGGTCGGCAATCGGGGGACGCCTACAGGGCCATGCTGGCGACGATCCGAGAGGCACGCCCTGAAACACCCATCGTCTGCGTGGTGCCGATATACTCGACACGGGAGTGGTTTGATCCGGACTACGGTTCGTTGACGCGACACACGCGGGCCGTGGTCTACGAGTCGGTCGAGGCGTTCAGGCGGTCCGGCGGGGAGGGACTGGATCTGGTGAACGGGCTCGACCTGTTGGGACCCGAGGAGACGGACGCCTATCACGAAGGGGTGCACCCCACGGACCACGGTTACCGGCTGATCGCGGACCGGCTGCGGCCAACGGTCGAGAGCGCAATATCGCGCGGAGGATGAGCGGGGGAAGGTAATCGCGATTAGGGATAATTGTACGGCCCCGGGGAACGATCTCTGGGGCCGTAAGAGCGTACTCTCGCAGAGAGCGCAAAGACCACAGAGAGAACACGCAAGAGAAGGGGCAGGATTCCGCAGTGACGCAGTGACGCAGAGGAAGGCAGGTGAATCGAAGGGAAGGCGTGGATGAGCCTGAATGTGGTGGTGGTGCGGGTGGCCGGTGGGGAACACCAAGGCCGTCAGGAGAAGAGGAGCTTGAGGTAGAAAAGGGGATTGGCGAGCCGGTTCTTGGGGACCTCGTTGGCGATCATCCCGCAGATCAGGTCCCGGATCTCCTGGCTATCCGCCGCCTTGCGGATGACGAGGTTGAGCAGGCTCCGGATGCGCCCGATCTGCTGCAGGCGCGTGCTCATCTTCAACTCGTCCCCGATCTCGGCCCACAGCCTGTCGCTGTACCGAGCCAGGAAGGCCTCGCGGTAATCGCCGGCCCGGCAAGCCTCCTTCGCGCAGTCGACCGCGCAGCGGGCGGAGAACATGGCGTTCCCTATGCCTTCTCCCGTGAAGGGGTCGATGAGGCCTGCGGCATCCCCAAGGAGCATGAAGCCGGGGCCGTGGATCTTGCAGCGCTTGCTGCCGGCGGGAAGGTTCCAGCCTACGGGGCGCTCCGTCGGCTCGGCCTCGGCGAAGCGGTCCTTGAAGCGAGGGCTGTCGATGGCCTGGCGCAGAGCAGCCCGAAGATCGACCTTCCGCTGCTTGATGAAGGCGTGGACCATGCCGATGCCCACGTTGGCATAGCCGTCCTCGAGGGGGAAGATCCAGAAGTATCCTGGAATGACCTCGTCGACGAAATGGAGCTCGATCTGGTCGGTGAGGTCCTTGACGTTTTTGTAGTAACAGCGGAGTGCCACGATCCGGTGCCGCGGCTCGTGGCGGTAGAGGCCGGCCTGGCGCGCGACGATCGATCGGTAACCGTCTGCGCCCAGGACAAGGTGTCCGTGGTACTCGGTGAGTTCGCGATCTCCCTCCCGCGACCCTCTGATGCCGCACACGCGCCCGTTCTCGGTGATCAGCTCGCGGACGCCGAAGCCTTCGACGGCGAGGTCGGCAGCGGCCCTGGCCTCCCGATGGAGGAAGGCATCGAAGATCTGGCGACGGATGACGAATCCGGTGAGGAAATCCTGACGGGCCGACCGGGTGAGGTCGATGTCTACCTGCGTCCCCTCCGGGCTCCCGAAGGTCACGGTACGGATTGCGGCACCCGGCAGGTCGGCAACCTTCTCCACCAGGCCGAGATCGCGCAGAACGCCGACCGCCTTTCCCGAGAGGGCATCCCCGCAGACCTTGTCGCGGGGGAAACGGGACCGGTCAAGAAGCAGCGTCTTCAGGCCAGACCGAGCAGCGTACAGGGCCGCGGTTGCGCCGGCCGGGCCTGCTCCCACGATAATCAGATCATATGTCGGATCGTCTGGCATAGGGGACATCAGAAGGGGGATGGGGCGACGGTGCGTGTGCTCAGTCGCGAAGGCGTGTGGTGTCGTCGGTCTGCGCCGGGTCGAGGGTCTTGCTGGTGATGCCGACCGCATTCCTGAGATCGGCTCCGCGCAGATCCGCGTTTCGGAGATCGGCCTTGTAGAGGTCGGCCTTCTGAAGGTTCGCCTTCCGGAGGTTCGCATCCTCCAGTCTGGCCTGGACCATGTCGGCGTTCTGAAGCTTGGCGCTCTGCAGGTTCGCGCGTCGCAGGTCGGCGTTTTGAAGGTTGGCGTCCCGTAGGTCCGCTCCACGGAGGTTCGCGCCCTGAAGGTCTGCCTTTGGGAGGTTTCCCTCTCGAAGGCGCACGCGGCGCAGATCGGCGGCTTCCAGGATGGCGTCACGCAGGTTTACCCCCTGCAGGTTCGCCCTGCGGAGGTGTGCGCCGCTCAGGTTCGCACCACTGAGGTCGGCCAGCTCGAGGTCCGCTGGCTCCAGATTGGCATTCTTGAGATTGGCGCCCTGCAGGACCGTGTTCTGAAGGCTGGATCCACTCAGGTCTGCGTCCTCCAGGTCGGCGCCACGGAAGTTGGCCTGATAGAGCTTCGCGCGCTGAAGGCGCGCCCCCCGCAGGTCGGCTCCTTGGAGCCTCGCGCCGCTAAGGGTCGCTTCATAGAGGTCGGCGTCCTTGAGCCGCGCCCGTTCGAGGTCGGCGCGGTTCAGGTTGGCGCCTGCCAGGAGGGCGCGTTCGCCATCGCTGCCACCCGAGTCGAGCCACGTCCGGTGGCGCGAGAGGGCCTCTCGAACCTGTGCCGGGGACAGGATCCTCGGCGAGGGTCCCTCCGGCGGAGAGTCCGTCGATGTGTCGGTATCCTTTGGCATTGCGTGTCTCGGGGAGAGGTGAGTTATGATCCGACGTACCGGGTGACTCCGACTAGGGTCCGTGGAACTGGAGGATCCGGGACTCAGTGACGAGCCAGTCCAGCTTCACGTCGTGCGACTCGGTCGGCAGCGTTTCGCCCTGCTGGAAACCGTACGCGATCCCCACCTTGGCGGCACGCAGGCCTGCGAGAAAGCGATCGTAGAAACCCCCTCCGAATCCGATCCGATTGCCGTGATGATCGAAGGCGAGGCCCGGCACGATGACCAGGTCGAAGGCGTCGGGGGGCACCGGATCCCAGCTCTCTTCAGCCGGTTCCAGCAGGCCGAATGGAGCGGGGACCAACTCGGCAAGATCGGAGATCCGGACCTGGGTCATCGGCCGACCCCTGCGGGCCACGGGAACGGCCACGCGCTTCCCTTCGGCAATGGCCCCGCGGATCAGTTCGTGGGTGTCGACCTCGTTGCTCACCGACACGTAGCAGCTGAGGCACCGGGATTCCTGGTAGAACGGCGCTTCGAGGATCTGCTGACGGATCGCCTCCCCGCGCCGCGCCGCCTCGTGGGGCGCAAGAGCCTCCCTCTTGCGTATCATCGACCGGCGTATTTCGGCCTTTTCATTCTGCATACGGGAACCTGTTGGGTTTGCGGGGCGAATGAAAATAGGCATGCGCTGTGGCGAAGTCAAGCGGCAGGCCCCCGGGCGGATCCATATGGAGCAGGGCCCGAGGCCTGGCCGGGGGCGCCTTCGGGCAGGGGCGAGCCAGTTTCCGGCGGCCCGAGTTCGAGCCTGAAAAGCCAAGAGCACACTTGACATCCGAGGCGCGCAAGGCTACATTACAGCGCTACACAATTGCGACTATCCACCTGTTTTACCGGACTTTTCGTTGGGAGCAGACGTTGGATCCCCGGGACGCAGATATCCAGAGAACGCTCAAGGAACAGGGCAACCTGCCCCGGCATATCGCCATCATCATGGATGGGAACGGACGCTGGGCGCAGCAGCGTTCCCTGCCCCGCAGCCGCGGCCACCGATCTGCCCGCGAGGTGGTGAGGGATATCGTACGAGCATGTGGGGAGCTACGGATCGATGTCCTCACGCTGTTTACTTTCGGGACTGACAACTGGAACCGGCCCTGGTCCGAGGTCCTCTCCCTGATGCAGCTGCTGAGGGACGCGTCGAGCGACGAATTGCCCGAGCTGTGCGAGAACAACGTTCGGCTCGTGGCCACGGGGGATACAGACCGCCTTGCCAAGCAGGCCCGAAGGGCTCTGATGTTCGCGATTTCGCAGACCGCAGAGCATACGGGCCTGACCCTGAACCTCGCTTTGAGTTACGATGGCCGGAGCGACATCCTACAGGCGGTCCGGAAGGTCGCATCGGAGGTGGAGCAGGGGCGGCTCAGCGCGGACCAGATCGATTCCGAGCTGTTCTCGCGGTCCCTCTACACGGACGATCTTCCAGACCCCGACCTGCTGGTCCGTACCAGCGGGGAGATGCGGCTCAGCAATTTCATGCTCTGGCAGTGCGCCTACACGGAGCTCTGGTTCACGCCCGTGCTCTGGCCAGACTTCCGCCGAGAACACCTGTACGAAGCCATACGAAGCTACCAGTCGCGGGAGCGGAGGTTCGGGCACACCAGTGCTCAGGTTCGCACCAGCGATGAGGCCCGTCCCGTTCGCGAAGCGGTGAGTGGATCGGAGATGCCCACGGGTTCCTAGAGGCGTTCTGCCGTGGGCGGCGGTACGGATGATCAGGAGGGCCCTTGTCGGCACCATCCAATCTGGCCCTGCGTGTCCTCGTGGCCGTCATCTTCGGGCCCCTCTTCCTGTTGCTGTTCTGGTTCGGGAGCTGGGCGCTGCTGGCAGGCCTCTGGGTCGTGGTGGGTCTGGGCACCTGGGAGTTCTACAGGCTGCAACGAAGCAAGGGGCTGCATCCCTGGACGCGGTTCGGGATTGCGGCCTCTTTGGTTTGGTGCCTCTGGGTCCACAGCTTCGGGGTCGCGCTTCTGATCTACCCGATGCTGGGTCTCGTGCTGGCCGTCCTCGTGCTGTCTCTGTGCCGGCGCGAGGGCCGGTTCCGAATCGCCGACGGCTCCGCCACGTTAGTGGGCGTCCTCTATGTCGGATTCCTCGGCAGCTTCGCCG